>DOHL01000132.1 GCA_003535305.1 Candidatus Acetothermia bacterium | reverse complement strand
TAATCTGAGTTAAATAAACAGGACTTCTCAGTTTAACTCTGCCGACGACTGTCAAAAGAAGCGCTTGACAAATCTTTGGCATGGTGATAGAATAATGAATGAACACTCATTCATTATTAAAGAGAGGGAAAATGGCACGCCAAAATAAACCCGATAAAGAAGAACTGATCCGCAAAGCAGCGATCCACGCCTTTGCACGCTACGGATTCCACCACACTCAAGTCGAAGAAATTGCCCGCCGGGCCAGGGTGGCGGTGGGGACAATCTACAACTATTTTACCAGTAAAGAAGAGATTCTTCTCTCTATCTTTGAGGCCGATTTTAAGGAACGAATACGCTCTTATCAGCGACTGCGCAAGAGCGGCCTATCGATTCCCGAACAGATTCGCACCCTCTTGACGGAGCATTTCTCGCTCAAGGCAAAAAGTGTTGATCTGGTCCAGGTGTTGTTGCGGGAACGGCTCTATCCAGGCAAAGAATTCAAGGAGAGGTTACTCGAATTTTACCAGGAAATGCTCAAGCGGATCGAGGAGTTGATCAACGAAGGAGTCGAGCAGGGATGGGTGCGGCCGTGCAATCCGCGAATCATCGCTCTTGCGCTGCTTGGTGTCGTTGAATCGGTCAACACCTGCGTAATGCTCTATCCGCCGCAGAAGGTGGAGCAAATCCGCAAAGAAGCTCCTGTCGAACTGGTTGATTTTCTCTGGAATGGGCTTAAAAAGGAGGAAACAAGCGCATGAAGAAGAAGTTTTTCGCGCTCGTTATCGATCATCCATACCTGACGCTCGCAGTCATTCTACTGATCAGTATCGGTCTTACAGTCTTCATCCCGCAGCTTACATTGAAGACCGACTTTGCTGAGTTTATCGGTCAAGATGATCCGGCAATGCAAGCGATGGAGCGGGCACAGGAGCGTTTCGGCGTCTTCCCTGTTATGCTCATAGTTGCCGTGGTAAACGAAGCAGGGATATTCAACCGCGGAACTCTCACCAAGATAGAGAGTATGGAGGAACGCTTCGCACAATTATACGGCGTGGACAAGGTGATCGGTCCGCTCACTTTTCAGGTGATCACCGGGATGAGAGCGGCGATCCATATTGGTCCGGCTGCGCCGGGAGGGATGGTCCCGCAGACAGATGCGGAGATGGAGGTTTTCCGCGAGAGAGCACTCGGCAGTGATGCAATGAGTGGGTTTATCATCGCTGCCGATGGTAAGGCTGCTGCTATCTCGATTCAACTCAAGCCCGATACTGACAGCACCGCTGTGGCCCGCCAGGTCGTGGCGATCGTTGAAGAATATCGAGCAGGTCCTGAACAGATATATATCGCCGGGCTTCCCTATATGAATCTTGTCCTCATGGAGACAGTCATCGAAGACCTGCGCCTTCTTATCCCCCTCGCCGTTCTGGTAGCCACGTTCATTCTGTTCCTATGTTTCCGCAGCTGGCGCGGGGTAATTATTCCGTTCCTGGTAGCCGTTCTTGCCGTCCTGTGGACGATGGGCGCGATGGCCATTTTCGCCGTCCCGTTGACAGTCATCTCAATGGTCCTCCCGGTGATCCTGATATCGATCGGGATCGCCGCTGGAATACATGTTCTGAACCGACACCATGAGGAGATAGCTAACGGGAGTGACAAACGCGCTGCAATTCTCGCCACGATGGATGCGATGTTTTCACCAGTGGTGATCACCTCTCTCACCACCACCGCCGGATTCCTGTCGCTCTTAAGCGCGGTGTTGACGCCACAACGACAATTTGGCCTGTTCGCCGCTGTGGGGGTATTGGCTGCGATGGTCCTGTCTCTCACCTTAATCCCTGCCCTTCTGTCAATCCTTAAGCCGTCGCAAAAAAAGGAGCGAGCAGGCAGGCAGAAGATTCTGACGTACATTCTCGCCGGTTTTGAGAGAGTGGTTCTACGCTATCGTCGCATAGTCATGGTCGTCGCACTCGTCTTATTTGTAGTCTTCCTCGCAGGAATCCCGTTATTGCAAGCGGAGATATCGCCGCTCGTCTTCCTCGGCGGGGACCATCCAGTGGTGCAAGGAGTCGCAACTATGGATCGGCACTTTTCCGGCAGTGAGCAGATCAGAATTAAGATCGACACCGGTGTGCGGAACGGACTGAAGGACTCGGCTCTATTGAAGAAGATCGTCTTGTTGGAGGAGTTTCTGGAAGAGAGAGGAGTGAGAAAGACGATCTCGCTTGCCGATATAGTGCGGCAGATGCACCAGAAGTTCCACGCTGACGATCCGGCTTATTACGTGATTCCGGATGATTGCCGGCTCGTTGCACAGCTCCTCTTTTTGCTCACTTTGCAAGGCGCTGATCTGGGGGTAATGGCGACAGGTGATTTCTCCACCGGGAAGGTGATTGGGTTGTATGCGCAAAAGCCCAGTGCTCAGTTAGTCGATTTTACCCGTGAAATACAGGAATATTTGGATCAGCAATTTGGCGGGTCGGCACAGGCGGAGATGGTCGGGGCCACCCGTATCCACGCGAGCCTGCACGCACGCACGATCACCACACAGATCACAAGTTTAGCGGCAATCATTATCGCTGTTGGAATTATCGTCAGCCTGCTCATGGGCTCTATCATCGCTGGGTTGATCGGCCTAATTCCTCTCATGCTCACTGTGGTGATTAACTTTGGGGTAATGGCCTATTTTGGCACATACCTGAGCATAGCTACGCTGATGATCGCTTCAATCACAATCGGGATCGGTATCGATTATGCGGTCCACCTTATCAGCCGCTTCCGGCAAGAGACACGTGCCGGCAAAACGATAAACAAGGCACTGCAAACAACGCTCCAGACGAGCGGACGCGCAATTGTCTACAATGCACTCGCACTCGCACTCGGGTTTACCGTGCTTCTCTTCTCCAGCTTTCGGGAAATAAACACTCTCGGAATACTCTTCGCGATAACCATGGCAATCAGCACGCTCGCCGTGTTCACTGTAATTCCGGCAATCTTCATCACCTGGCGACCTGGATTTCTCACCCAGCCGATTTGGTCAAAGCACAAACCAACAACACCTAAAAAAGGAGGTCAAGATGAAAATTAACCGTACTGGTTCAGTGCAAAATGCAAAATTAAGCGAAAACAACCGATTGGAAAATTACCTGGGGCGACTTTATAAATACACGATATTAACGGTGCTATTACTATTTATGGCAGTGGTCCTTGTTACCGGCGCGACCCCGCCGGCAACAGAATTAAGCGGGGATGAGATCTTCGCCCGAGCATTGGCGCAAGCCGAATTAATCGTCGAAGGCGATCTGATCGTCATATTCCGCAAAGATAATCTGTATGCCGACGGAACGACGAGCACAACGCTCTTTGCCGGCCTGTCGCAGCGAGTAGAAGCAGAGAACGGATCCTTGCTTCTGTTTATCAAGGAACCGGAGGAGAATTTTGGGATGATCCATCTGTTACTGCAACGAGCAGAGGAAATTCGCAAATGGCTCCATATGCCGCTCCTGGAAATGACCAAAGAGATCATCGTTGAAGAAGCGATCATTGGCCGTGGTTTTGAGATCGGGGTGCAACTGGCAATTGAGGAGTATAAAGCACAGCTTCTCGGAGAAGAAATCTTGCAGATTGCAGAGAATGAGCGCCTGGTCTACCTGCTCGCCCTCACTGCCAGACCGCAGGCCGATGTCGATTTCCCCAACGTAAAGATGTGGGTCGACAAAGAGACATTCCTCCCGCTGCGCGTTGAAAAGTACAACGCTGCGGGGGATCTGGAACTACTGTTCGAGATCCTGGAATTAGTAGAGTTTGAGGGGAAATTCACTGCCAAACAGATCATCGCTCGCGAGCTGCTCGCCGGCAACGAGACGACGATCACCATCTTTGAGCGGCGGCGACCTGCGCAACCGTTCCCGGAACAGCTCTTCGATCCGGAGAAGCTCGCTTCCTTTGATCCTGTTATCTTTGGACTGATTGACCAGTAGTCTCGTTAACGCGCTTTACGGGTAAGCATTCAGTAAACCCATACTGGCTGAAATGTGGCCTGCCCGGCACAGTAATTGTGCAGGGCAGGCCTAGAACCACGGATTAACACTGATAGACACAGATCAGAGAGAATAGAGAATAGAAGTCAGAAAATGTTCAAAGTCCAAGGTCCACGGTCAAGAGTCGGAAAGTCATTGTAGGGGCAGGCCCCCGTGCCTGCCCGTGCAATCTTTATGGGGGATTGCCCCTACGTTATCGTTAACGAACCACGCCCACAAGCCACGGGCTCTCCTTGGACTCCCGACTCCCGACTCCCGACTCATGACTCCGGTCTCTTGACCCCTAACTCCTCTCTACTATTGCC
>DOHL01000026.1 GCA_003535305.1 Candidatus Acetothermia bacterium | reverse complement strand
CACCAATTGAGGTGACAAATGTCCTCCTTCAAGGCCTTGACAATCTCGGTGATCTGGGCTATACTTTTTATACTTTTATTGAAATGTTTACGCAACCGTTTATAAAAACGTTTTACAGCGAGGAAGGTGGAGAATCAGGTGATGGCTACTATAAAAGATGTGGCAAAGGAAGCTGCTGTCTCGATAGCCACGGTCTCTCATGTCATAAATAGAAGAACCCGAGAACCCGCTACGTTAGTCCTGAGCTTACTGAAAGAGTTAAGAAGGGAATAGAGCGACTGAATTACCGTCGAAACGGGATCGCCCGCAGCCTGAAGACGCAAAGAACATATACCATTAGCCTGATAGTCTCGGACATCTCGAACCCCTTCTTCTCCACCCTTGTCAGAGGGGTGGAAGATGCGCTTGCTGAAGAGGGCTATAGTCTAATTATTTGCAACACGGATGAAAATGCAGAAAAAGAAAGGAGATATCTTAATATTTCATTAGAAAAGGGTGTTGATGGTGCAATCCTTTTTCCAACTGGTAATAAAGAGGAAGATATCGAACAATTAATTAAGAAACAACATGCTTTTGTATTTGTAGATCGAATTACCCCAGGTATCGCGGGTGATGCTGTACTTTCCGAGAACATAAAAGGAGCATATCAAGCAGTCAAACACCTGCTTGAGTGGGACCACCGTCGGATCGGGATCATCATGGGTCTGGAAAGCATCTCTGCGATCCAGGAGCGCCTTAAAGGATACGATCAGGCTCTTAGATCATTCAGCCTTGCGAGAGACGCTGAACTTATCGTTAATGGCAGCTCTAAGACACAAGAAGGCTATGAAGCTTGCCTTAAACTGTTGGACATTGCCGATCCCCCAACAGCGATCTTTAGCACCAATAATCTTATGAGCCAAGGCGTTCTAAGAGCACTTAAGGAGAAGGGGTTATCCTATCCTAAAGATGTTTCAGTCGTGGGCTTTGATGACTTTGAAGAAGCAGCGCTGTATAACCCACCTCTTACCGTAGTCTCTCCAAAGCCGTATGAAATGGGATTTAAAGCCAATACTGCTCACTTAGTCCTTTACTTTTACCTGTGTATGCGCTATCTTCTATCAAAAAAGGGGTAGCAAATGGCGCGCACAGCAGCAGAACTTCCCAAAGGGATACGAATAACAGACCACATCAGCTTGGGTGTGATCACCAAGATGTTTCCAATCGAGGAGATTAAGCAAGTACTGGAGGAGACCGGAAAGAAGAGCAAGAGGCAGAGGAATTTGCCGGCGCATGTGCTGATTTACTATGTGATCGCGTTGGCGCTATACATGCAGGTTTCATGCCGAGAGGTATTGCGTTGCCTGCTGGAAGGGGTTCGCTGGCTGATGGGTCCGGAAGCAACGATTAAAGTGACGGGGCGGGCTGGGATCTCCCAGGCACGGGTGCGAGTAGGCAGCGAGCCGGTGAAGCTGCTTTATGACAGGGTAGTTGGTCCTATTGGAGTGCGTGGGCCGGAGAAGACGACACAAGGAACTTGGTATCGGAAGTGGCGGATCGTTTCGATCGATGGCAGTACGCTGGATATTGCCGACACGCAACAGAACGTAGATGCCTATGGCAAGCCCGGGGCCAGCCGTGGTGCAAGCGCCTTTCCTAAGATTCGGTTTGTCTCGTTGGTGGAGAATGGAACCCACGTTCTGTTTGGGTCTCAGATGTCGGGGTATCATACAGGAGAAACTACTTTGAGCAAAGAGGTAGTGCAGCATCTGCGCCCTGAAATGCTATGCCTTGCAGATCGAAATTTCTTCAGCTACACGCTTTGGAAAAAGTCCAAGAAAACAGGAGCGGATCTTGTTTGGCGCGTCAAGAAGAACCTGATATTGCCGTGTTTGAAACGTTTTCGCGGCGGGTCCTATCTGAGCAAGGTATACCCCTCGGCCAAAGACCGTCGTCATAACAGCAACGGAATTTTCGTTCGGGTTATCGAGTATACGCTCACAGGCATGCCGGATGCGGAACCTGTTTTTCGACTCATTACCACCATCCTGGAGCCGCAAGAAGGGCCGGCAAAAGAATTGGCTGCGCTCTATCACAATCGGTGGGAGATCGAGAACGCGTTTGACGAGTTCAAAACACATCTGCGAGGAGGGCGGATTATCCTGCGCAGCAAGCGACCCGACCTGGTCTGCCAGGAGTTCTATGGCTTTCTGATGGCTCATTTTGCAGTGCGCGGACTTATGTACGAAGTCGCACTGAAAGCCAGGGAGGATCCGGATCGATTATCTTATGTACATGCTGTGCGGGTCATCAGGCGAAAACTTGCCCTTTTCGCCGCTTTTCCCCCTTCAGGACCGGAAAGCATTTCATGAAAGCATTCTTGATGAGATATTGGAAGAACGGGTGCCGCCACGACTGGGGCGACGCAACCCACGCGCGGTCAAACGAAAGATCTATAAGTGGCCGACTCGATCGCGACAGTCACAGTCATCCGTGCACAAAGGGATCAAGTATGAGGTTCAGATACTTAAGTGAGCAGTATTGGATTTAAAGCAGCCGGACTTCTCCTTCAATAACTGGAAGGGAAGCGCAGTTCCAATACTGCTAAGCAGATAAGGCTTCCCTGTCAACTGATCATCAGGCACTCAGTAGCTGCCCCGTTGAATTATAAGGGCAAGAAGGAACTGGCATGAGAAGGGCATTTTATGGTCCACCGTCGGTTAGTGAATTGGGAGGAGCGCGAGTGGTTCACAAGTTTGGCGACTGGTTTAACCCACCGGCATTGACCAACTTTTACGGAGCGGTTCAGGTTTGTGTTGACATTATGGCCATTCGAAGCTTGACCTTTCCGCCTCTGTCAAGCGGGGAAACGCGAACTGCACTGGTGTACGAACATAGTGTGTATCAAGCGGCAATGGGACAGCCGATCGAGTTTACGTGGTACCTGGCTTGGATCGAGCGGTGTATGAAGCACCAAGGAATCCAGTATCACAGTAAGACGACAATGCCCTTAGCTGGCCGAGCCGAGCAGGGGGTGATGTATATGGCATGATTTAAGGAAGAGAAGGTGAAACAAACGCACAGCCAGAAGATTAAAGAAGATAAAAAGGAGGTAATATCAAATGTTGCGTAAAACACTAGTCTTACTGATGGTTGCAGGTCTACTCGTTGGTTTCAGTGGAATGGCGGAGGTGGAGCGTGATCCGGATCTACAAGGCACGCTGGAGATCGTAAACTGGTGGACCGCTGGTGGTGAGGCAGAGGCGTTGGCCGCTCTGTTCTCTGTCTTCTCTGAGTGGCATCCCCGGGTTTCCGTGATCAATTCCACTATCGCTGGAGGCGCCGGGATCGGTGCGCGCGCGGTGCTCATCTCCCGTATCTTGGGGGGAGTCCCACCGGGCACATTCCAGGTGCACGCCGGCCGCGGAACGATCGATCCACACGTCATTCCCGGCCATATGGAACCGGTTACCTTCCTGTACGAGGAAGAGGGCTGGGTCGATGTCTTTCCGCAGGCGTTGCTCGATATGCTGCGCTTTGAAGGTGAATTCTGGTCGGTGCCGGTCAATATCCATCGCTCGAATGTCCTGTGGTATAACAAGGGGGTATTCGCTGAACACGGCCTGAATCCACCGACTACGTTCGCGGAATTTTTCGCGGCTGCGGAGGTGCTGCAGACCGCCGGGGTGATTCCGCTGGCGTTGGGCGAAACTTGGACGGTTGTCCACCTGTTCGAAACCGTCCTGCTGGCCGCTCTCGGCCCTGATGCCTACATCGGGCTATGGAACGGCGACACCGACTGGGGTGCGCCGGAAGTCACCGCGGCTCTCGAGTACTTCGACCGCATGCTTAACTATGTCAATCAGGACTTTGCCGCCCTCTCCTGGGACGAGGCGGCCGGACTGGTAGTCGATGGCACGGCGGCGATGAACATCATGGGTGACTGGGCGCACGGTTACTTCATGGGACGCGGCTGGACGCCGGGAGTGGACTATGGTTGGGTCCCTGTTCCCGGTTCCGGCGGCGCGTTCCAGGCGCTCTCCGACTCGTTCGGATTGCCCAAGGGTGCGCCGGACCGTCACGTGGTGGTCGCTTGGCTGCGCATGATCGGATCGAGGGAAGGACAGGACGCATTCAACCCGATCAAGGGTTCGATCCCGGCGCGTGTTGACGCTGACCGAACTCTGTACGATGCATACCTGTTATCAGCGATGGACGATTTCGCGCGCGATGCGATCGTCCCCAGTATGATGCACGGTGCGGCCGCATCACCGGCATGGATGCACGACATCATCGAAGCGGTGAGTTTCTTCGCTGCTGACCGGGATGTTGTCGTACTGCAACGAGCACTGGTCAATGCTGCTGCCGATGCACTGTAAGGCTAGTCAAACCAGTGTGAGTCCGTTCTAAGAACGCGGGGCGGTCCTGGTTGCGACCGCCCCGCATTTTCACTGGTCCGTGCGAAGCGGGCCGGCAACCGAAGATTTAAGGTGTTCTTATGCTGAGAAACAAAGAGCGATTATTGACGCTCCTATTAATCTCTCCTTCAGTTTTAGCGATCGCTGTCTTCGTATACGGGTTCATAGGCTGGACAGCGCGCGTGTCGGTCTCCCGCTGGCGGGGGCTGCTGCCCGACTACACGTTTGTCGGGCTGGCGAACTTCGCACGCATCTTTGGGAGCCACCGTTTTCAGATAAACATGTGGAACATAACAGTCTTCACCGTTCTATTCATCGCTGGGTGCCTCTTGCTCGGGCTGCTACTGGCGATCCTCCTCGATCAGCGCCCGCGAAGAGAGGGGATCTTTCGCAGTATATACCTGTTCCCCATGGCGATCTCATTTATTGTCACCGGTGTGGTTTGGCGATGGTTGCTCAATCCCGCCACTGTCATCGATCGGCTTACCGGTCTTAATCTCCTGTTCCATGAAGCGGGATTAGGCTTCTTGGTTAACGTATGGCACATGCATCCACGGTTCGGCATGGCAGCGATAGCGCTCGCCGGTGTGTGGCAGATGTCGGGGTTCACTATGGCTCTCTACTTGGCCGGGATGCGCAGCATCCCTGAACCACTGCTTGAAGCGGCGCGCGTAGATGGTGCAGATAAGGTTCAGATCTACCGACGGATAATAATCCCTCTGTTGCGGCCGATAACGCTCAGCGCGGTTGTCATCCTCGGCCATATCTCACTCAAACTCTTCGATTTGGTGATGGCGATATCGGCCGAAGGGGGGAAGGGGTTCTCCGTCGATGTGCCGGCGATGAACATGTGGTTTACGACCTTTCGCGCAATGAGGTTTGGCCAGGGAGCGGCGCTCGCTATGTTTCTTCTGTTATTGGTATCAGTGCTCGCCGTGCCCTATCTGATCTACAGTATACGTAAGGAAGCACAACTGTGAACCGCAGATTCTTCTTTAGGATACTGTTGTACAGTTTCCTGGTGGGGGCGGCGCTCTTCTACCTGATGCCGATCTACGTCCTTCTGGTGACTGGGTTCAAATCGTTCGCCGAGGTGAGTTTGGCCCGGATGTGGCACCTACCGTCATCGTTGCACCTCGACAACTTCATCGCGGCGTTTAGGGTACTGGCGCCTAATCTCCTCAACAGTCTCTACATCGCAATAATAGGGAGCATTTTGGCCTCGTTCCTCGGATCGATGAACGGCTATGTGCTCTCGAAATGGAAGTTCCGCGGCTCGAATCTAGTATTTGGCCTTATCCTATTCGGGATGTTCATCCCGTATCAGAGCATTTTGATCCCGCTCGTCCGTTTCATGCAGTCGGTGAGTCTATTCGGCGGGATTCCCGGGTTGATCCTAGCGCACGTAGTGTTCGGAATTCCAATCACTACGCTAATCTTCCGCAACTACTACGCCGGTATTCCCACCGCGATGGTCGAATCGGCGCACATCGACGGCGCAGGTGTTCTGCGCATCTATTGGCACGTGATGCTGCCGCTCGCCATCCCCGGGTTTGTCGTCACGCTTATCTGGCAGTTTACCTCGCTGTGGAACGACTTTCTGTTTGCGGTTGCATTAACTACACCACGCAGTTGGCCGGTGACCGTTGCCTTGCAGAACCTGGCTGGGTCGCACGTTGTCGAGTGGAATGTACAGATGGCCGGCGCTCTTCTGGCGGCGCTTCCCACGCTGTTGGTCTACATATTTCTCGGGCGATTCTTCCTGCGCGGCCTGATGGCCGGTTCGTTGAAAGGCTAGCCTGGATTTTCGCCTAACGCAATTAGACCCCAATTTTGCGAGGTACCGATCAGCGGATTTCAAGGTGCAGCGTGTGTCCTTCCCACCACGGAACGGCAGGCGTGGCTTCCAAGACATTGCTGTTAAGTAGCAGTGGGTGATGAGCCATGCGCCGTATCTTGACCTGCACTTGTTCAGAGGTAACGGTGACACGAGCCAGGGTAGCCCAGCTTGA
>DOHL01000064.1:2224-4692 GCA_003535305.1 Candidatus Acetothermia bacterium | reverse complement strand
TACAATCACGCTGATGGTTGGACAGCTGAGACCAAGGAAGGCGAGGGTCCAACCGAAAACAAAGGCCTGAGCATTCCGCTTGGATCTTCACTTCTCAACGATTAACGTGATCGCGAATCAACTGGCTGAAGTCAAGGAATTTCGAAAATACAATGGTAGGCCCCTGGTCGCCTGTAACGCTGTTCTGGTCAGTTAAGTTAGGATAACTGGTTTTGTCATGCCGGTTAATATTGCTGCAACCACTCTGTGGAGTGGTACTGCCTTTCCCAGATAATCCTTGATCGATATCGCCGGTTTCTCTACCCTTCCTAGGTCGATCGATCTGTTATTGACATTTATTCCCACTCCTGCAAGGAGCAATCGTAACCGGTTGCTACTGACTGCTGTTTGGCATATTATCCCTCCCACTTTTTTGTTGGCAAGGAATAGATCGTTCGGCTCTGCTGCTTGGACAGGAATTTCCAGTTTAGATCGTATCTGAAAGGCGATCTGCCGGGCAAGGGCGATATTCCAGCGATGGAGATCGTGATCCAGTTGCGGTTCATCATTACTCAAATCGATCTCTGTGACGAGGCGCGGGGGAAGCAATGCTGTAAGCCAGACCCCGCCGGGCGGTGACTGCCAGACTCTCCCATGTCTACCGCAGCCGGCAGATTGAGTCCTTGCAATTGCCACCGTACCGAAAGGAGCGCCATCCGCTGCCAGTTTTCGAACTACTTCCATAGTTGATCCGACATGGTCGTAGAGGTTGATATGCCATTTGAGATCGTTGAGCTCGATTTTCAATGCGCTGATATCGATGTGATCTTTAACTTTACTTTGCAATCTATTCATCTGCTACGCGATAATCTGATCTGCGCGCGATGACCATTGAGCGAAACGTCGGCTTGATATTCGTATCTGCCTGCCGGATCAACGTGGAATCTCGTAGCGAGGACCTCTTTGCAGATTACCTCGCTGTTCTTCTCCATCACCGCAAGGAGCGTTCCTTCGGCATCGTAAGCGATCACTATTCGGTCGGTGACTGCAAACCCAGCATCCTTACGCATACGCTGAATAGTGTGGATCAACTCGCGCACCAAACCGGCTTCGATGAGTCGTTCATCGAGCGTGGTATCGAGGAGGAGTTTGACTTCACCCTCTTCTGCTGCGACGAATCTTTCCGGAAGCACCGGAGCGAAAGTCACATCTACTTCTGTTATCTCTATGGCTGCGTCTTCGACTTCCAGCTCAATTGGTCCGCGGGCAAGTCGTTCTTTGAGCTGGTTACCATCACTCTTCTTGATCAACATCCCCACTTGTTGGGCCATTACCCCTAAGCGGGGACCGAGGGTGGCAAAATTCGGCTCGGCAAGATAGGTATAATACTGATCAAAATCAGTTGTCAATGCAACTTGCTCAACGTTCAATTCAGTTTTGATCAGCGTGATTACTTCGTCGCGCAAAGGCGCCAAGTCGCCTGTAAAGATGATCTGCGATAATGGCTGACGTACCCTTATCTGCGCTCTGTTGCGGGCGCGATGTCCCAGCGCAACGACCTGGCGCGCTGTCGCCATTTCCTTTTCCAACGCCGGATCGATCTTTTCATCGTTACAGAGAGGATACGCGCAGAGATGGACACTTGGCAATCCTTGCTCAACTTGTAGGTTGCAATAGATCTCTTCGGCTAAAAAGGGAATGAATGGCGCAAGTAGTTGAGCAAATATCACCAATACCTGGTAGAGGGTCGTATATGCAGCTACCTTATCAGGTGTTATTCCGCTTCCCCAGAATCGCCGTCGTGAAGAGCGAATATACCAGTTAGAGAGCTCATCAAGGAACGATTCCAATGCTTCGGTCGCTTGCGGAACATTGTATGAGTCGAGCTCTTTACTTACTCTCTTGATCGTGGTGTGCAAGCGGGAGATGATCCAGTGGTCGATGCTTGTAAGATCTGATTCTTCTGCGTGGTGGTTATGTGGATCAAAGGAGTCGATCGATGCATACAATGCGAAGAAGTCATAGGTATTGCGCAGAGTATCGAGGAAACGATAGAGAGGTTCTTTGATCTCATCTCGGCCCAGCCGCTTTGAACGCCACGGAGCACTCGATGAGTAGAAATACCAGCGCAGACAGTCGGCGCCGTAAAGATCGATCAGCTCCCACGGATCGATTACATTCCCTTTGCTTTTACTCATTGCGCGCCCCTGTTCATCAAGGCCGTGACCAGTGACAATGCAGTTACGGAACGGGAGATCATGATGGATCATTGTGCTGGTAGCAAGGAGGGTGTAAAACCAACCGCGCGTCTGATCTATCCCCTCGCAGATAAAATCAGCCGGAAAATTTTCCCGGAATTTCTCCTTGTTTTCGAATGGATAGTGCCACTGCGCTGTATGCATGCTTCCAGAGTCGAACCAGGCATCGATCACATTTGGCACACGCTTCATCTCTCCTTTGCACTGCGGGCAGATGAGATCGACAGCATC
>DOHL01000064.1:0-1832 GCA_003535305.1 Candidatus Acetothermia bacterium | reverse complement strand
GTTCTACGAGTTCTTCACGACTTCCGATTGCGATCGTTCTGTCACATTTATTGCAGACCCATAAATTAAGCGGTGTTCCCCAATAGCGATCGCGGGACAGGGCCCAGTCTTTCAGATTGGCAAGAAAGTCAGCCAGTCGACCTGTGCCGACATGCTCTGGGTGCCAGTTGATACGCTGATTATTGGCAATCAGTTCCGCTTTAACTGCGGTCGTACGGATATACCAGGAATCCATCGCATAGTAGATCAGAGGAGTATCACAACGCCAACAGAACGGATAGTCGTGTTCGTAAGAGGCGGCGCGGTAGAGAATCCCGCGTCTCTGTAAATCATCGATGATCAATGGATCGGCCTGTTTGACGAATTTTCCCGCGCAAAGCGGGAATGCATCGGTGAACTTGCCGCTCAGGTTGACCGGATTGAAGAAAGGGAGGTTTTCTTTCTGTCCCAGCTGATAGTCATCTTCCCCGAATGCCGGTGCAACATGGACAATCCCTGTTCCCTCCTCGATATTGACAAAATCAGCCGCGTGCACGTGATACGCGTTCTCGTCGTCGATCAAGCAATAGGGTGGCTCATAGGTGAGGCCGATGAGAGCTTTGCCGGGAAATTCGCGTACGAGCGTATAATCGCTGCCCAAAGCATGCTCGAGCAATACTTTTGCCAGAATCAGCCGATCTTCCTTCAGCTCTACCTCTACGTAGGTCGCTGTCGGGGAAATCGCCAGCGCAATATTCGCCGGCAGGGTCCACGGAGTCGTTGTCCAGATCAACAGCGAAGTCTTGCCAGGAAGTTCCACTTTGTAATGCGCATCTGTGTCGGAGCTGATCGGCATACAGAGAAAGAGAGAGGGATCTTCTATCTTTTTGTACCCTTGTGCTACTTCATGCGACGAGAGGCCGGTTCCGCAACGCGGACAATAAGGGAGAACCTTGTGTCCCTGGTAAAGAAGCCCTTGTGTAAACATCCGGGCAAGCTGCCACCAGACACTCTCGATGTAGTCATCGGTGTAAGTTATATAGGCGTGCTCCAGATCGATCCAGAAACCCATCCGCTCGATCATCCGTTCCCATTCACTTTTGTAGCGCCAGACTGACTCCTTGCAACGATTGACGAATCTCTCTACGCCATAGGCCTCGATCTCCTGTTTGCTGTTTATGCCGATCTCTTTTTCCACCTCGAGCTCGACTGGAAGGCCGTGTGTATCCCAGCCCCCTTTCCGCGTTACATAAAATCCCTGCATCGTCTTGTAGCGGGGGAAAAGATCTTTGTATACACGCGGCATCAGGTGGCCGATATGCGGCCGTCCGTTCGCTGTCGGCGGTCCCTCGTAAAAGACATAACGTCGGCCGTTTTGCGTCCGCTCCAGCGATCGTTGGAAGATATTCTCCTCCTTCCAGAACGCGAGCAGCGCCTCTTCCCGCTTGTGCGGCGAGACAGTCAGTTTATTATACTCCATATCGCTTATCTTCCTTAATAGCAGGTGTTTCCAGTTAACGTAAATAACACGATGGCGCTCTCTTTTGCGAACAGAAGAGAGCTGAGAGCAGAATATTCCGGAGTAAACTCCTTATAATCTTAAGCGGAAGCGGAATAGCCTGTCAAGATCACTCCCAAGCAGGACCTGATAACGGGTAAGAGTAGTGATACATCTTTTGCGGTTCTTCCCCTGGCCGGGAGAGGATGAGCCAAGCTTCATCTCCGTTGTTTCGCCATATTTTACGTCCTGTCCAATACCAATCGATCGTTTGCTCATCTTCTTGAATCTGATACTCCCCTCCGCGGCCCGTGGCGATGGGGCCGGAGTATATGCGCAGCACCCATCCCGGCGG
>DOHL01000153.1 GCA_003535305.1 Candidatus Acetothermia bacterium | reverse complement strand
GGAGAACCGCACGTCCGGTTCGGAGGGAGGAGGAGCCGGGAACTTAACCGGCCCTTCCTACCCTATCTATTTTAGCGTTCAGCGATCAGGGAAGATAAGGGGTCAGGCCTCCACTCTTGACATTCAGTCATTAGCTATTAGCTTTCAGCTAAGACCTCTGCTTGCCCTGTCAGACTCTGGTTCTGGTAGGGACCTCTTTCTTCGCTGATTGCTCCTCCTCTTTGAATAGCTCAATAAGTCGACTGGAGAAAATGTGGAATGTGGAGACCTGGCCCCTCCCTTATGACCCCTCCCTTACCCAGGGGCAAATATCCTTAAGTTCCTTCCCTTGCGCCCAGAAAAGAGAAGAAGGAGGGAAATCCAGAAGGCAAAACTTGCTTACGGAAACTCACTAAATTATACTGACACTGCACGCACAGGCGATACGACACGACACAAAATACTCGGTGAAAAAGACCTGGTAAAGATGAGATGAAAGGAACACCCAAAGGTTTCTGGGCCAAAATCAACTTTGATGAAACCGACACAATAGCCTCCTGGCATCCGCTGGAAGCCCATTCTGCCGACGTTGCTGCGGTTACTGAAGCCCTTCTGAAACACACCGTCTTGCAGTCGAGACTTGCTTGCCTGCTTGATCAGGAATACTTATCAGGCGTTCAGATCGCTCGGCTGTGTGTCCTTACCGCTCTACACGACATAGGCAAGGTAAATCACGGTTTCCAAGAGCGCGCCTACTCCCGCGGTGCGCCACGAATAGGTCATGTCTCGCCTCTCATCGACTTTATAAAATGGGATGAACAAGAGAAGGCCGACATCATCGCAGCGCTCGATCTGGAAGGAATGCTCAACTGGTTCGATTCAGAAGAAGATCTCGTTGCTTTTCTACTCGCCGCCTTCTCTCACCATGGTCGACCCATATGTCCGTCCCCTCGCTTCAAACCTGAACTGTGGCAAGTGAATGGGAAGAGGGACCCCATAAAAGAGATGCTCAACTTGCGCTGTAAGATCAATCGTTGGTTTCCGGATGCTCTTAGAGCTGATGCGTCTCCGTTTCCATATTCGACCGAGTTCCAGCACGCATTCAACGGCCTGCTGACGCTTGCCGACTGGATCGGCTCGGACGAGCAGTTCTTCCCGTTCGCGGATGACAGATCCGACAGGATGCCGCTTGCCCGGCAGTGCGCACTCAAAGCTATTATGCGCTTAGGTCTCACCCCAAGGCGGTTTCAAACTAATCTAGGACCGGATAGGCCTGGATTCGCAACCATCGCCCCTGCCGATTACTCGCCCCGCCCCATTCAGCAGGAATGTGCGGAATTACCCGATTATGAGAACGGCAGCCTCACCATCCTTGAGTCGGACACCGGTTCAGGGAAAACAGAAGCCGCCTTGACACGATTCATGCAACTATTCCACGCCGGACTGGTCGATGGGATGTACTTCGCGCTCCCTACACGCACCGCAGCCACTCAGCTCCATTCCCGGGTAAGAGAGGCCGTTACGCGAGCTTTTCCAGATCCCGACTGCCGCCCAGCCGTTGTATTGGCTGTCCCTGGATACCTGAAAGTTGACGAAACGACCGGAGAACGTCTCGCTCCATTCCACGTTCTTTGGAACGACGACGAGCGTGATCGCTGGCATTACCGGGGATGGGCCGCCGAACGGCCCAAGCGCTATCTGGCAGGCACGATCGCCGTTGGCACGATCGATCAGGTATTACTGTCCGCCCTTCAGGTGAATCACGCTCATCTTCGTGCCGCCACCCTGTTGCGTCACCTCCTGATCGTCGATGAGGTGCATGCTTCCGACATATACATGGGACGGCTGCTGGAGGAAGTCATTACGCATCATCTGAATGCCGGGGGACACGCCTTCCTGATGTCGGCCACCTTGGGGACAGTTGCTCAGTCGCGTCTGCTCAATGCCACTCCTGTTTCGCCTCCACCGCTAGAGGAAGCGCGAAAGATGCCCTACCCGTTGATCACCTGCACTGATTCACGCAGGAAGCAGACCAAACATGTGTATCCTAATCCCTCCAGCTACACTAAGCGCGTTGCTGTGCAGACAGAACAGATCGCCAACGAGGCGAGCAAGATTGCCCACCTGGCCCTGAGCGCAGCAACCAGCGGCGCGCGTGTCCTGATCATCCGCAACACCGTGCGTGATTGCATTGCCACGCAACTTGCCCTCGAACATCTCGCCGACACCAACAGCACGGTCTTGTTCAGCGCCAATGGCGTTATCGCCCCCCATCATTCCCGGTTTGCCGGGCCGGATCGAAAAAGCCTTGACTATGCCATCGAGGATTCATTCGGTAAAGGCTCCCGCTGCAACGGGGTTGTCGCTGTAGCCACGCAGACCGTGCAGCAAAGCCTGGATTTGGACGCCGATCTGCTGCTCAGCGACCTGTGTCCGGTTGACGTCCTTCTCCAACGCATAGGACGGCTTCATCGTCATCCCAAGGAGCGCCCGCCGGAATCGCGGCCTCAAGGATACAGAACGGCCAGGACGGTGGTTCTGGTCCCGGAGGAGCGCTCGCTCGGATCGTACATTCGTCCCAATGGCCGCGCCTTTGGTCCACACGGTTTGGGAACGGTATACGAGGACCTTCGCACACTGGAGGCCACCTGGCGATTGGTTGAAGAGCACGATTTCTGGATCATCCCAGCCATGAACAGGGAAC
>DOHL01000072.1 GCA_003535305.1 Candidatus Acetothermia bacterium | reverse complement strand
TTAACGCATATTTTGGGATAACATAGGTTCGCATGACGAGCAACGATCATACCAACAACGAGGTGTAGCGTGAAAAGACGCAGGAAAATAACGATTCCCTATCTATTGGAGATGAAGGAGAAAGGAGAACTTATTTCTTTTCTCACTGCTTATGATTATCCAACGGCTCTGATCGAAGACCGTGCCGGGATCGAGATGATCCTTGTCGGTGACTCTGCTGCCATGTGCCTGTTCGGCCACCGCACTACTCTGCCGGTGACGATGGACGAGATGATCTCGATAACAAAAGCGGTAACCCGCGCCACAAAGTATGCATTCGTCGTCGGCGATATGCCATATATGTCGTATCAAAGTTCGCATGAAGAAGCGATCCGCAATGCAGGACGCTTTATGGGAGAAGCCGGAGTAGATGCAATCAAACTTGAAGGTGGAACGCGCATGGCAGGTGCGGTAAAAGCGATCGTCGACGCCGGTATCCCGGTAATGGGCCATATCGGCCTAACCCCGCAATCTTATACCCAGCTCGGTGGATTTAAATCGCAGGGGCGCGACGCTGATACTGCAGTGAAGCTGATCGACGATGCACTGGCGCTGGAAGAGGCGGGCGCCTTCTCCATCCTGCTGGAGGCGATGCCTAATGAAGTGGGAGAGATCATCAGCGAACGCCTTGATATTCTAACTCTGGGGATTGGCGCAGGTCGGGCGTGCGATGGACAGCTCCTCATCGTCCACGATCTGATTGGTCTCTTCGAAGCATTCACCCCGAAATTTGTGAAAAAATACGCCGACGTCGCCGGAATCATGGAGCAGGCGTTCTGTGATTATCGTCAGGATGTGCGTAACCGTGCCTTTCCCCAACCGGAACATTACTACCCGATCCCAGAAGACGAATTGACTAAACTCCATGACCGACTGAACAAACAAGATGGTAGTGTCAAATAGAATATGAAAAATACGAAAGAAACCACAGACCTGTCTGCGCCTGCCTGTGCGCCTGCCTGTGCGTTGCACGCAGACAGGTGACCGCACGCAGACAGGTCTGTGGTTAAGTTTTTGACAATACCAACAAGGAATAGGAGGAAATATGCGCGATAAGCTCAGAGACCGATTGACTATTCCGCAGGAACATCTCAATCGAATAAACGACCTGATCCGTGACCCGGAAAATGATGCGATAAACGCATTCCTCGATATTATTGAACGCTACGGTACCCCGGAAGAGATCAATCGTTGCGCAGCAGAAGCACGCCGCTTGCCGAATTTGCTTGCCCGTTTAGAGGAGATCAGCTCGCCGTACCTCGCTGATCTTCAATGGTTGACCGATCAACGCAATCGCGGGGCATTCATCTCCGTCGCTGACTACCGCCATAACGTGTTAGGCAAAAGAGCGCCGGCGATGACGTTTGCTGATGATCGCGCAGTCACGCTGGAGATCAGCTCTTACCAGTTCTTTCCCTGGCTGATCGACGAGGCCGAGCAGGCAATCGCCAATGAAGAGCTGATGCCCGGTCGCTACATCCGTGTCCGAAATATGAAAGAACAGATATCCGATAACGGAGACATCCTTGCTGTGGCGGCAGCGATGCAGATCATCGGCGCAAGTTACGTTGAGACACTCGACACAAAGGGGACCGACGGGTCTAATATCCACCTCGGCGGCCCGGAGACGCTCACCGGCTATTTCGGCGGCATCGGCCAACCGAACGACTATGCTTTAAAGTGGCTCGATGAGTACCTCCATTATTACACCACTTACGGTATCAGGCAAGTGTTGAACATCAATCCGGGCACTGTTTTGCTCGGTTATTTTCTCCACAAATTGGGAATCGAAATCGAATTCAAGATCTCCGTCTTCATGGGGAATGATAACCCCTACAGCGCGCTATGGACCCTTATCGGTGCGAAACTCTTCGCACGGGAAGACGGGACGACATCCCTTGCCGGTTTCAATTGGGCCAACTCAGTGAATAACGAGACACTGCAGATCGCTTCTCAAATTCGTAAGCAGTTGGATCTGGAACAGGTGGTCCGCTTCGAGCACCATATCACTGAGACGTATAAGAGTATCGTTATTCAGCCCTACGACCGTACTGACGAGCTGATCGAACTTGCCTCCACAGTGCCCAATATCGCAGCCAAGCACGAGGGCGCCGGCCCGGCTGTTGATGCGCAGCGTGATCATCCATCCGACATCCTCGACTACTTCCGTCCTAAAGAGGAGATCGAAGCGCAAGGATTGATGGACGCCTTAAAACAGAACTACCTTGATAAGCATGATGCCTTAAATCGTACTGCTAAATTGCTGACTGAACATGGACTCTCCTTTATTGCCGCGTTTAATCTACACCATCGGTAGCAGGTGAAAATACCGGATAGAATCAGCGTGGTTGCTTGCTTGCCCCTGCACAATTACTGTGCAGGGCTTGCCCCTGAGAACACAGAGGGCGCCTAAGAGAAATTTGGAGCCGACAGAGATAAATCTCAGCCAACGAGCTGAATCCCGATTGAACCATTACGCCGCTTTTCTCGACATACTGGACGGAGGTAGGCAAAATGGACAATTACAATGATTATGAGGGGATGAAATGGCTTGCCAAGCAGCGGTACGAAGACCTGATAGAGGAATACTCGGCGAGTTGGATATCTCCGCTGATCCAGTACCTCCTTCGCTATCTGCCGGGGAGAGGGCTGATTCTACTCGGGCAACTGGTGATGGGCAACGATCGCACTTCCCTGAGCCGAAAATGGCGGCACAGAACCTTGG
>DOHL01000100.1:2008-5791 GCA_003535305.1 Candidatus Acetothermia bacterium | reverse complement strand
GAGCCTTCGAATCGCCCCTACCACTCTTGACTTCTATTTTCTGACCTCTGACTTCTGGCTCTGAAAGCTAATAGCTGACAGCTAAATGCTTGCACGTTACGCCAAATGATCCCATCCTTGTGCCAACAACGGATACGGCTTGTCCGCAATGATCACCTTCATCCCTTCCGCAGACGAAACGATCTTTCCCACTACAGTGACGGGAGTGCCTGTTTCCGCAGTGACTGCCTGTTGCAAAGCAGCGACCATCTCCTGCGGAGCGGAGAAAAGAATCTCGTAATCTTCTCCGCCGTACAAGGCAAGATGGAGCGGATCGTAATCGGTTAACGCGGCTGCTCTACGCGTTGCAGCAGAGATGGGAAGGCGCTCGGCCCAAATAACAGCGCCCTTTTTACTGGCGCGGCAAATATGGCCCAGATCACTCGCCAACCCATCGCTGAGATCGATCATTGCGGTCGCTGTTTGTAATCTGGTGATGATCCTGCTCTCCGGCAGGCGAGGGACAGGAGTGAGATGGGCGGTACGCAGCAGTTGCGCATCGATCATCTCGTCTTTATCGGTTGTCTGTCTGTTGAGTAGACGTAATCCTGCTGCCCCTTTTCCTAAATCACCGGTGACCAAGATAAGATCTTCTTGCTGGGCGCCGGAGCGAGTGATCAATAGATCGTGTTTCACCTTTCCCAGCAGAAAAATATCGATCATCAACTGCGGCGAACGGGTGATATTACCTCCGGCAATAGACGCACCGCTGCGCTTTGCTGCTCTTTCCATGCCGCGATATAGTTGATCGATATAATCAACCTCTGTCTCCGCTGGAAGTCCCAACGAGACAAGAAAATGAGTAGGAGTGCCGCCCATTGCCGCGATATCGCTGATATTGACCGCAATTGCTCGTTGCCCTAACTGATATGGCGTTATGAATTCGCGTCGAAAATGGACCTCTTCCAAATGAATATCACAGGTGGCAAGAAGATACTCATCTGAATCGGTACGGATGATTGCGACATCATCGCCGATACCCTCGATCAGGTCATTACCTGGAGAAGTGAGCTGCGCCTTGATCCGCTCAATAAGCCCAAATTCGCCTAACTCAGAGACTTTCATCTTCTTTGCGCTGCCTCAACCAGTCGCCGGAATCGGGCAGTGGCCGCAGTGATATCATCGGCAGAGACAACAGCCGAAATTACAGCTACCCCTGCTGCCCCTGTTGCGATAACATCACCGACGTTATCATCGGTAATTCCACCGATCGCAATTACCGGCAGCCTGGTCTGTTCAATGAACTTTCGGAGACCGACCAGACCGATCGCTGTGCCGGCATCGGGCTTGGTGTTGGTAGAATAAACAGGTCCTATTCCCAGGTAATCCGCTTCTTGCGCTGCTACTGCCTCGGCAAGCGTTGACGGCGAGAAGCCGATTATCATCTCTGACCCAACTTCACGCCGTGCCTGAGCAAGCGACATATCGCTCGTTCCCAAATGGATCCCATCTGCCTGTACCGCCAATGCGACATCAACATGGTCGTTGACAATAAACATCACGCTGGAATCGCGAGTCAACTGTCGAAGATCTTCTCCCACTGCGATCAATTTACTGATGGAAGCCTCTTTATCGCGTAATTGAATCATCGTTGCGCCGCCGGCGATCGCCGCTGCCGCTACCTGCTGGTGAGATCTGTTACAGGAAAGCTCGGGGCAAGTAATGATGCAGAGCCGCCAGTCCACTGCCCTATCCATCGTTAGACCGACCACCTTTCAGCCGTATACGCCATCTCCCAGAAGAGATATTCGTATTTGGCGCTGAAAATGAACCGATTCGCCATCATCTTTCTCTCTGCTTCTCCCGCTTCTATTGCTTCTTGATCGAGTAAATCACACAACCAGCGGGCCAGCGCTCCGAACTCCTGCGAGGCGTACATCTCGATCCACTCTCTGTACAATGGATGCTCCGGCTTTCCATTTTCTGATAGGCGGGTAGCAATTTCACAGTATCCCCACCCGCAAGGAGTGAGGGAAGCGACGATCTCTCCCAGCGATCCTGAGAAGGCGGTCTGCAACAGGTGGTCGGTATATGCACGCGCAATGGGCGCGATTTTCGTCGTCTGTAATTCCGCCTCGGAAACCCCGAACTTTGCTGCGTACTGCCGGTGTAAATCCATCTCTACATTGAGCGTGGAGTGCAGTAGTTCAGCGAACTTCCCCATTGTATCGAGGCTCTTCGCTTTGGCGGATGCCAGCGCAAGGGCGCGGCTGTATTCGATGAGAAAGAGGTAATCCTGCTTGATATAAAAGCGAAATTTCTCTTCCGGTAATGTTCCGTCGCCGATTCCCAACACAAATGGATGGCTCAACACCTTCGTAAAAATTGGAGCAGCCTCTCTTTGCAGAGTGCGGAAAAAACTGGTTTTGTTCATAGATTATTCCTCCTTGTCTTTGTTCCTGATACACTTACATTGAACAAGGGGTTACGACAACGTCTGCGCGATGATCTGCGCTGCTTTCTTCCCGGAGAGGAGCATCCCGCCGAAGATCGGCCCCATTCGTGGCGTGCCGAACACAGCGCCCACAGCCATCCCTGCTACATAAAGCCCAGGATAGATCTGCTTGGTATATTGCACGGTCATTTTCTCGCCTTTCTCGGCCCACATCGGTCGTTCCCCGAGCATTCCTCCTGTCTCTGTGTCTATCTTGACTCCGCCTTTATGGAGAAGTTTCTTCACCACTTCGCAATCATGGCCGGTGGCGTCGATAACTTCGCGGGCGCCGATGGTGATCGGGTCGACATGCAGCCCTCCCATCTCCACCGGACTCCATTGGAGAACGAGACCCTCTACCCGATCATTGCGCAACAACAGGTCCTCGATATGAATCAAATTAAACACCTTAGCGCCCGCCTGGATCGCTCCCGCCGCCAACAGCGTAATCGCTTCTATCGCATCTGCCACGTAGTAGCCATCCTCTTTTGCTATGCTGGTGATCTTGAATTGGTCTAATATCTGCTTTGCTTCCTCCTGAATCACGATTCGACTGAACATCGCTCCCCCACCCCACATTCCTCCGCCGATCGCCAGCTTCCGTTCGTAGACGGCCACCTTGGCGCCGGCTTTAGCTAAGTAGTAGGCAGCAGTCAGACCGGCTGGTCCTGCTCCAACGATCGCCACATCGATATGCAAACAATCCAAAAAGTCTGCCATATACTCTTCGATAAGTAATCGTGATACTAAAACATCGTCTATCTTCATTTGCACAACCTCCTGGTTGCGATAAAGGGGATATCATAAAGGTGAGTAGATAGCGAGCGCCTGTCTTGTTGCCACAAAGATAATCTCGCGCTTTCTGCTTAAGTTACGCGGGTAGAGTGCGGCTGTTTTTGTCCCTCCGCTGGCATTATCCAGATCAGGTTTTGCGGGTCGAAACGCCATCTCTTCTTCGTTAAAAAGACAAGTTTCCTCTCAGCCCAACCGTTTGAGCTCCCCTTAAATTTGAATATCATATTGCAGAATTTTCCGGCCGTTGTCAAGTTGCAAAGCATAAACCCAAAATATGCGTTAATAAAACCACAGACTTGCCTGCCGCAGGCAGGGGTTCAAAGTTCCGGGGTTCACCCCTGATCAAGTCAGGGGTTCACAGTTCACGGTTAGAAAACGATGAATATAAACAACACTTCGTGAAGACCGAAAACTCTACCCTTTGCATTCTGCACTTTGAAATCCCTATACCTCAACTATGAACCTTGAACCGTGAACCCCTGGGCCTGCGGCCGGGGGCAGGCCTAATAACCTGA
>DOHL01000100.1:573-1606 GCA_003535305.1 Candidatus Acetothermia bacterium | reverse complement strand
TTAATACATAATCTGGGATAAACAAAAACCAGTTGCATAGCGGCGTGAGAAAAACGACAATCTTCTTTAGTCTTTTATCACACAAGGAAAATCTTTTATGCGCACAGAACGTAAACCGATCGTTGCCTACGTGGCACTCCTCTCTTCAATGTTCATCTGGGGGTTTTCATTCCTGGTGGTCAAAGAAGTGGTCGCGACAGTACCTGTATTCACGCTCCTCTTCCTGCGGTTTTTTATTGCCACGCTCTTCCTTGCCCCTTTTACTGCGATAAAAGGAGAACTGCGTCTTCCACGTCGTGATCTATTGATCGTGGCCGGACTGACGATCCTCGGCCCGATCGGATATTTCTTGTTCGAGACATTCGGAATAGCGAACACACTACCAAGTCGTGCGGCAGTGATCATCGCTACGATCCCCACGGCCGTCTTTCTAATAGCTCTTTTCCTGCGACAAGAGAAGGCTACCTGGAAGAAAGCGTTAGGGATCATTATCGCCTATCTGGGAGTCTTTCTTATAATCGGTCTGACACGACAAACACCCGGTGCGTCACTGCTCGGCGACCTGCTTATCTTGGGCGCAGTGGGTTGCGCTGCGATACGGACGGTTCTCGTTAAAGATATATTGCGACGTGTTACCCCGCTGCAATTGACCTTTTATCAGTTCTTCTTCTCCCTCGCGCTGTTCGGCCCGCTCGCCTTGAGCGATGGATTTAATTGGGTTGGGCAACTAAATATGTCGATCATCTTTGGAGTTCTTTTTTTGGGAGTACTCTCGTCGGCAATCGCTTTTTTCGTCATGCATTACGCGCTTGCTCATCTGGCGGCCACCCAGGTGGCGGTCGCGGCGAATCTGATACCGGTGATCACCCTCCTTGCTGAAGTTTTTCTGATAGGAATGGATATAACTCTCCTTAAAGTGCTTGGCGTTGCAATAACGATCATCGGTGTGACACTTACCCAGCTGGCTGGCCGCTCCTCCAGCCGAACAGACATAACAAAAAAGAGCTAAGTGGGGCATGCGGTGGGAATCCTG
>DOHL01000100.1:0-189 GCA_003535305.1 Candidatus Acetothermia bacterium | reverse complement strand
GGCAAGCTCACCTCGCGATTGATATAGGTTCGCGACGCGAGGTATCCTAGCGCCGAATGTCTCCTCTGTCCATTATAGTACCTCACATTTCCCACCCCTGGGTGTTGCTTTTCGGTATTTTCCTGACCTGCGGAATCGCCCTTGACATGGGCGGTTGCCTGTAGTAGTTCCCCTAGCGGGACTTTCCTA
>DOHL01000024.1 GCA_003535305.1 Candidatus Acetothermia bacterium | reverse complement strand
CATGCTTCTTTATACAGATTATCAGACTCTGTTAACTTTAATTTGCAAGCCATCTCTCCTCCTGCGTAAAAGTTACGACATTTACCTTAGTGTTTCACCTTCTTAGACCCTGAATCGTTCACCGCAATTCGATTTGCTAACTCTATCGCAGCGAATGATCCTACATCCGGCGGGAGCGTTCCTGGGCCGAACCCGGCATCGTACCCGAGTTCGACTGCCAGTTTGTGCGAAATGCGCGGGCCGCCGACGATCAAGATCACTTTGTCTCTTATCCCTTCCGCTTCTAATAGGTCGGCGAGTTCTGTTAAATTATCAATATGAACATTCTTCTGTGTAACGATCTGTGAGACCAAGATTACATCGGTATTCAGCTCAATCACCTTCGCTATTAGTTCTTCATTAGAGACCTGGCTTCCCATATTGTAGACTTCGAACCAAGGATAGCGCTCCAATCCATATTCGCCGGCATACCCTTTCATGTTCAATATCGCATCGATCCCTACAGTATGCGCATCGCTGCCAGTACACGCACCGACAACGATTATCTTGCGGCCGATCTTCTCCTCGATATAGGCATTGATCTGGTAGTAATCCATCCGCTTAACTTGCACCTCTACTACCTCTATGGTAGAGAGATCGATCGTATGTCGGCAACGGCCGTAGACAATGAAAAAAGTGAACCGGGGATCGAGCTCCTGCATAAAGACAACCCCTACATCCTCCAGTCCCATCTTCCCTGCTAACTGGGCCGCAGCCTGTTTGGCCAATTCTCCCTTGGCAACAGGAAGAGTAAAACTCAGTTGAATCCAGCCGTCATCGAGCGTATCGCCATACGCCATGATCGTCTCAAGCTGTGAGTCCTGAGCCGTAGGCTTTAAAGCGCATCTTCTGTCTTCTATCACTTGCCTCTTTTCCATTCTACCTTCTGCCTCTTGCTCGTTGATTTTAGTATCATGACTCATATTCGCTCCTCTTCAGAGGATGTCATGAAAAGCGAGAAGAACGGATTGAAATAATCCTTACTCTTTTCCACCACGCCAATCTTTCCTCGTCCGCCGTCGCGTCTCCGTTTGATATCGGCGAAGATACCTTCTTCTATCGCCTTGGTTAGCCCTATTTTCTCTATCTTCTCCAACAGATCGATTGCCTGTTGCAGCACACTCTGTGCCCGCTGCTCTATCTTCCCTCCGGGACGGTAACAGATCTCGTCGCGCAGATGACGGGCGTGGTTGAATGCGTATTTGGCGCTGTCGATCGCTAACCACCGGTCATGCATGAACGGAGTATGGATCGCCTCGACCGGCACGCCTAAAAGCTGAATTCCCTGTCCAGTCAACACTCCGACCAGGTTGAACATATGGTCCATCAGATATCCTTTGAAGATGTTCCCAGGCATATACTTTGTCGGTGGCATGTATTTGAGCGGTGCATCAGGAAAGATCTGTCTGGTCATCTCTGCCTGGGCGATCTCATACAGAAGTCCGTCTTCCATATCAGGATTCAGTTCAAATGCATGCCCCAATCCAAGTTGTTCGCTGCGCAGACCGGCGCTTAGCGCCAACTGCTCATTGATCAGATCAGAAGCGAGTACGGTATGGGCAGCCTCATAGGCATCAGCAGTAGTAAGGTAGTTGTCCTCGCCGGTGTTAATGATAATGCCGGCGAAGGCATTGATTATCCGCGAAAAGTGCTGATCGATAAAGGTGCGCTGCATATTGATATCGCGGAATAAGATTCCGTACATTGCATCATTTAACATCATATCGAGCCGCTCCATTGCGCCCATTGCCGCTATCTCCGGCATGCACAGACCAGAACAATAATTGACCAACCGAATATATCTGTCGATCTCCTCTCCCACTTCATCGAGAGCAGCCCGCATAATGCGGAAGTTCTCTTGTGTGGCGTAAGTTCCACCGTATCCTTCAGTGGTCGCGCCATAAGGGACGTAGTCGAGCAAACTCTGCGCCGTACTGCGAATCACCGCGATGATATCAGCCCCTTGTCGCGCTGCTGCCTTTGCTTGTGTGACATCTTCATAAATGTTGCCGGTGGCAACGATCAGGTAGAGGAGCGGCCATTCTCCTTCTCCGAGATGGGCGATCATCGCTGCGCGTTCTTTACGTCTCTCTACTATCTTGTCAACGGCATCTTCAGCAAGATCGACGGCGATCTCCTCTCCTTTACTCAGCGCTGCGCGCGACTCTTTCCCTATCTTAAGTTTTCCCGCTGATATCTGTTCAGCGACCTGTTGCGGCGATAGGCCATAGGCAGCGATCGCTGCCCCAATCCAGATCGCTGCTCCACGAGCGAGGTTGCAATGCTCGTGAATATGTTCCACCACCACATTGGGAAGCGGTACTCCGTCTTCATTCACCCCGTCTATTCCGAATAGTCGTGCTACTGTCCGCTCCACCGCTGTTGTAGTGTATTTCTCTGTCTCTGCTTGCACCCTTTCTGCAATCTGCTTGGCAGCACGCCGTGCCCGCGCAATCACTCGCGGGTCAAGGTTAAGTTTACCGGCCATTTCCTTGCAACTACTCATCTGATCCTCGCTTTAAATTCAACACCGGTACCGGTGATATTCTCTTTACCTCTTCTAAAAACTTTGCCGGTGGAAACCCTCTCCCCCAAGGTGACCACGGATTGATCGTAACGGCAAGCAGAGTCGCTCGGTACAGAACTTCTATTGCCCCACCTTCTCTCTTAAGCGCTCTTGCCATTGGCAGAGTAATGAAAATATGAGTCATATCAGTGGCTACGATCCTGGGAGCAGCGATTTCGTTTATCAATGCTTTCACTAGTGTATCGGTCACTGCTCCACTCGTTACGAGCATCTCCCCGCTATTTTTACGCATCTGTAACGCAATTTCATGGCTGCGCATAAGGAGTGTCGGAGTATCAATTATCACCTCTTTTCCATCTTTCCCCAAAATCGCTGCCTGTTTCTGTTTTACTATTTGCATTGCACGCGTGCTGATCGCTGGAGGCGGGGCAGGAAGCTCCAATAGGTTGATAAGGTGCGCTGCCTGCTGCACAACTTTTACTAAAGAAGAGGAGAAGGCAGCTCCGGCAGCAAGGATCGTCCCTTGCGCAAGACTGGGAGCACAAGAGAAGATACGCCCTGTCGAACCATCGATTAAGACAAGATCTGCTCCGCCTTCCTGTAACGTACGAACAGCTACTTTGTTATCTCTTCGTGTATCCGCGCCAGCCACCTCCACTTCCCCGGCAGTGAGTGTCTTGCATAGCATGAGATTTCCCATCGCTGTACTGAGCGGAAGTTCACGCAATACCTGGTGCTTACAGCAACGGATAAGTGCCTCTTCTGCGGTAACAAAGAGAGTCTCTTTTGGAACCCAAATAGGAGGTTTTCCCAATCCGGTTACCAGATCGATGCTTTCACCATCGCGGCCGGCCGAAGTTATCCCCAATCTTCGCTGCTCGGCAGTTGCGGTGCTGATTATTGCATTGAGAGTCGTCGTCTTGCCGGTATTCTTGGCCATACCGATAACAGCGACGACCTTACAGCGCCGGCGATAGATCAAATCCATTAGCATCTGTTTATTTTCCTTAATGTAAAAAAGTGTTTCCCGATCCGATTATCGTTCTGTTTCTTTGCGGTTTCTTTATCCCTAAATGAATATAGTGTACTCGAAAAAACACCTCTTTTGCCAATTCTTCTATGAGAAAGAGTTTTTCAGATGTTGGGCTAATCCATCCATAGAGAACTTTCTTAAAAGGAAAATAGTGAAGTGGGGCTTTTCTATGATCTACCTCGCCTTAAGTGTGAGGACCCGAGTTTCTAAAGCAACGGCAGATAACTCGGGCTTTGTGGCTGCTCTTATCCGCAAAACCGTTATACAAAATTCACGGTCAGAAATTAGTATAATCACAAAAGGAAGGTAGATAAAATGCAAACAAAAAAACAAGAGGTCAGTAAGCTTCTTGAAAGCTTACCGGATGATTGCGCATTAGAGGATATTCAATATCATCTTTACGCTCTTCAAAAGATCGAGCGTGGTTTAAAAGATGTAGATGAAGGGCGTGTTTACACACAAGAAGAAGTTGAGAACATGATGGCAAAATGGCTCGAAAAGTAAATTGTGTTCACTCAATGAATTCTCTAAAAAAGGGCGTATTGTTCCTTAAGTTTTGCAATCCGAATATTCGTGAACTTTTTGTAAGAAAATATCTCCTTATTTATAGCATTGAAAAATCATGCGTTGTTATATTAAGGTTTTATCCATGGCAAAAGAGATTTGAAACCGTGAATTTCGTATAACACAGAGTTTGTGGCCCAAGTGCTAACGCACTTTCGCCCAAACTGTCTGCGGTGACTTTGCAAACACGCAAGACGTTATATGAGATGGCGGACGAGGTGACAATATGAAGATAGATACAGAAGACCTAAAGCGGAAAATTCTTCCAATTTTGCAACGCTATGGAGTCAAAAGGGTAGGATTATTTGGCTCTTATGTTCGAGGTGATATGAGAGAGGATAGCGATATTGATATATTGGTAGAGATTGAGAAGGACATCAGCTTGCTTGATTTTGTGGGAGTTAAACTGGAAATCGAGGAAGCATTGGGGGTAAAAGTAGATTTAGTAGAGTACAACACAATCAAGCCTCTTCTTAAGGAGAGAATTTTAAAAGAACAGATGGTAATTTTATGAAAAGGGATATGCGGGTATATATTGAGGATATTTTAGAATGCGTTGCAAAAATAGAAGAATATACGAAAGCAATTACTGAGGATGACTTTTATGAGATCACTCAAATACAGGATGCTGTTTTAAGGCGATTGGAAATTATAGGTGAGGCTGCAAAGAACATTCCACAGGAGTTTAGAGATAGATATCCTGAAATTCCATGGAAAAAGATTGCAGGAATGAGGGACATTCTTATTCACGAATACTTTGGGGTAAATTTAAAGCGGACTTGGAAAGTTGTTAAGGAGGATATTTTTGATTTGAGGACAAAAATACTAAACGTGAGAGAAGAGCTGAAGAAGAACAATGGTTAATAAGATTTGTACTGCCGCTTCACATAACAGAACATACCTGTCTCCGTGCCTTCATCACTCCGCCCAAATTCCCTTCCTGTCTGCATGCCTGGCTGCGTGCGGACACCTGTCTGCGCCTGCCTGT
>DOHL01000142.1 GCA_003535305.1 Candidatus Acetothermia bacterium | reverse complement strand
CACTCCTCCTTGCCCTGCACAATATCTGTGCACCACTTGGAATCAACCCTACTATACCTGCAACAAGCTCAAGGTCTCACCGAAGCGTCGCTCGATCGCTTCGGTGATGATCTCAGGCACGCCTTCTTTTACGGCTATTTTAGCTTCTATGTGCGCTGCTCGCATCAGGTCGAGATCGCGAATCAAATCGACTGCGCGTAAACTGGTCCAGAATCCATGCTGTTGGGTGCCGATCAGATCTCCCGGTCCTCTGATCGCCAAGTCTTTCTCTGCAATGATAAATCCATCCAAATGGGAAGCGAAGGCGGCTAACCGCTCTCTTCCTTCTGGAGTCTTCGGGTCGGCAAGGACATAGCAATGAGCGAGCTGTCCGGACCGGCCGATTCGCCCGCGCAATTGATGCAGTTGCGAAAGACCGAACCGGTCACCTTCTTCAATGACGAGAAAATTCGCGTCAGGGACGTCGATGCCGACCTCGATCACGGTCGTTGCCACCAATAGATGGACTTTTCCCTCTTTGAATGCGGCCATTACTTCCATCTTTTCGCCGGCCGGCAAACGGCCGTGGATCAGGCCGACACCATACCGATCGAACCGTTGTTGTAATTCTCCATAGACTTGAATTGCCGCTTTTAAGTCTATTTGCTCTGACTCTTCCACTAACGGAAGGACGACATATCCTCTTCCTCCTTCAGACAACATCGTTTCGATATCGCGGTAAATTTCATTCCGGCGGCTCTCTGCGACCCATATTGTGCGGATCATCCTCTCTCCCAGCGGCATCCCTTCGATGGTGGAGATATCGAACCGGCCGTAGAGGGTGAGGATTATCGTCCGCGGGATAGGGGTGGCGCTCATCACCAGCAGATCGATATCTTTTCCTTTCTCTTCCAGCAGTGCTCGCTGTACCACGCCGAAGCGGTGTTGTTCATCGATTATCACGAATCCGAGTGCGGCGAACGTAACATCTTCCTGGATCAGCGCGTGTGTTCCGACAACAAGATCGATCTCGCCTGCAGCGAGTCGTTCTTTTAATTTCTCTTTGCCGCGCTGATTGCTCGTCAGCAGAGCAATAGTCACTGGAAGATCTTCCAGTAGCTGCTGGAAAAGAAAGAAGTGTTGTTCAGCGAGGATTTCGGTGGGCGCCATAATTGCCACCTGAAATCCTCCTTCGATCACCTGCAGTGCTGCGGCAAGAGCGACGACCGTCTTTCCTGCTCCTACATCGCCTTGCAAGAGACGCACCATGCGCCTATCAGAGCCTAAATCAGCAATGATCTCAGCGAGAACATCGCGCTGCGAAGCCGTAAGCTGGAACGGTAACGAGGCAAGAAAGGCAGCGGTCAGTTCACCGTTGCTCTTATGTGCGCGGCCGATCTGCTCGTCTTCAGACTGCGCCAGTCCGACTTGGAGGAGAAAGAGCTCCTCAAAAGCAAGGCTCCGCCGTGCTGCTTCGAACCTCTCTCTATCGGTTGGGAAATGGATCTGTTCTATTGCCTTGTTGCGGGATAATAGATTATGTTTTCGCTGTACCCGGACGGGAAGGAGCTCGGAAATAGCCTGACCATAGAGCTTGAGATTACGCCTAATCAGATAGAAGATAGTGCGTGAAGTAATCCCTTCGGTTGCCGGGTAGATCGGCACCAATCTTCCGATTTCAATCCCCGCGCCGGATGGTTCCCATACCGGAGATTTTATCTGCCACTCGCGGTAGTTCCGCTCTACTTTTCCGAATAGATCGATCGTCTCCCCTTCTTTGAGTTGCTGTGCGATCCACGGTTGATTGAACCAGACAGCGGCGAGAGTTCCTGTACCATCACTGCATATTACCTTGGTCACTTCCATCCCTTTTCGGATCCGCAAACGATCGATGGTCGTTATCTTCCCCCGCAGGCAGACTTCATCGCCATTGCGCAGTGCAGCGATCTTGCTCCACTGTGTACGATCTTCCAACCGACGAGGAAGATAGGTGAGAAGATCTTCGAGTGTGAAGAGAGAGAGTTTCTCCATGACCGCTGCCCGTTTCTTTCCCACACCATCAGCTCGGCTGATCGGAAGGTGTAGATCGACGACAGTGCGATTTGGCAATGACGGTACAGAGCCTTCGAATGACGGCACAGAGCCTTCGAATGCAGCGGATCTACCCTCCAGCAGATCTTCCAATACCGCGATCGTCTGTTGACGTGCAAAGTGACTTTGCGTAGCGTAGTTTAACACAATAGAGAGCGCATGCGGCAGATTGCGCCGAATGAACTCCTCTAACCCGCAGGTTACGGCCATGTCATCGTATCCACGTCGCTTTTCCAATGCGATAATGCGCTTGGCAGCCTCTACCGCTAAATGATCCGTCACTTGAGCAATACCTCCGCCAAAGTTAATATATGATAGATAGTACCGTGGTAGACAAAAAAATTAAAGAGTGAGTAGAGATGGAGATCAGAAAATACGGTGACGCTATCTTGCGGCGCAAAGCTTTGCCGATTAAAAATATTGGCGGCACAGAGCCTTGGAATGACGGAGAAGTTCAGGAGATTGTAGAGCTGATGGTTGAAGCAATGCTCCGTGCTGATGGAGTCGGCATTGCTGCTCCACAGATCGGGATTGCGAAACGGGTGATCATTCTCAATCTGCCGGACCGATTGCATGCTATTGTGAATCCAGAAATAGTTTGGGCTTCTGAAGACGAGGAGCCGGCATTTGAGGGATGCTTGAGTATCCCTGCTGTACGAGCGGAGATCATCCGTAAGCGAGCAGTCAAGGTAAAGGGATTCGACTTGCAAGGGCAAGAGTTGATTATCGATGCAGAAGGGGATGTTGCTCGCGTAGTCCAGCATGAGATCGATCACCTCGACGGTATTTTGTTCATCGACTATCTCTCCAAGGCGAAGCGGACATCGCTGCTGAAAGAGTATTATCGTAAATTAAATCAGAAAGAATTGCCCAGAGAGAAACTATGAAGATCGTATTTATCGGTACAGGAGGGTTCGCTCTTCCTGCACTGCGTGCGCTCGCATCCCGCAATGAGATTATTCTTGTGGTTACGCAGCCGGATCGACCAGCCGGTCGCGATAGAAAGATCAGTGAACCGCCGGTAAAAAGAGCGAGTAAAGCGCTTGGTCTTCCTGTTATACAGCCAGTGAAGATACAAGCGGAACAAGGGATAGAGCCATTGATCGATGCATCACCTGATGTGATCGTCGTTGCTGCTTATGGCCAGATTCTCCCCCGCGCCGTGATCGAACTGCCTTTGCAGGGAACGATCAATATCCATGCTTCGCTGTTGCCTCAATATCGGGGCGCTGCGCCGATCAACTGGGTGCTCATCAACGGAGAGGAAAAGACCGGAGTCACGACCTTTTTCCTCGATGAAGGGATCGATACCGGCCCTATCCTGCTCCAGTGCGAGCTAACGATCGATCCGGATGAGACGGCAGAAGAGCTTCAAATCCGTCTTGCAGAGCAAGGAGCACAACTGATCGTTGAAACGATCGATAGATTAACGCATTGTGACCTCACAGCGATTCCTCAAGATAATAGCGCAGCGAGCTATGCACCCAAACTCTCCCGCGCTGATGGAAAGATCGATTGGAACCGTCCGTCAACTGCGATTTACAATCAAGCACGCGGCATGACTCCTTGGCCAGGGACGTTCACTTACCTTAACGGCAAGCGCATTAAGATTCATCGCTGCCGGTTGAGCGGAATTAACAGCCATGACTTTCTCCCCGGTAAAATCGTCCTTCCAGAGACCGGTCGTCTTCTTATTGCTACTGCCGATGATCTGTTAGAGATTGTTGAGATTCAGCCTGCCGGGCGGCGCGCGATGAGTGGCCGTGCTTTCTTGTGCGGTCTCCACAAGAGCGATGGCGATCTTTTTCAATGATCAACAGGGATGACAAATTACGTCTTACGGAAATTATAGCGGCACAGAGCCTTGCCCTG
>DOHL01000023.1 GCA_003535305.1 Candidatus Acetothermia bacterium | reverse complement strand
AGAGCCTTGGAATCGCCCCTACGGGTTTCGGTGATTATCATAATTCCATGACAATGATTTGGCATGACTGCAAATTCGTCCAATTCCACATTTGGTCGCAATTAGGCAACAACCCGCCCCGCGTCATTCAACACCATTTCATCATCCACAATATCCCCAAATAAACATTTCCGATTCTGCATACAAATGGTAATAAAATACGCCCCGGCCTGCGAATAATCGTATTCCTGCAACCTGACTGACCGCCGGTTTTCACCGGCGCTTTCGCCTATTATTCTGTGATTGCTCATTATTCTGTTTGCGTGATCAGGGCAGGCCCTGCACAGTAATTGTGCAGGGCAGGCATGAATCGCCCCTACCACAATCGATACCAATGCCCGGATAATATTTCGGTAATTCATCCCAAACGGGGTGAATCATTTAAATCGTGTCCATCCGTATTGTTTGACGTCGTCTGAATATCGTTTTATAATTGATATTTTAAATCGGTGGACAACATTCGGCAACGTTACCTTGACAGGAATAAGATCAATCTGTTAAACTTAATAAAAAATTGGCCAGCGTAGCTCAATCCGGCAGAGCAACTGATTTGTAATCAGTAGGTTGCCAGTTCGACTCTGGCCGCTGGCTCATATTTTCCTGGAGGGGTACCGAAGCGGTCAAACGGGGCGGACTGTAAATCCGTTGGTAGATACCTACGGGGGTTCAAATCCCTCCCCCTCCACCAGAGAGGAAGCAAGACTGTGAATAGTTTGTTTTTACAGCGGGCGTTGGCTAAGATTATTTAGGTTGCCCGTGTAGCTCAGGCGGAAGAGCACTCCGTTGGTAACGGGGAGGTCGTCGGTTCGATTCCGACCGCGGGCTATATTAATATCTTGAAAACCGAAAAAATGGAGGTAATATCTTTCTGTTAATTCAAGAGGAGGCTTAATATGGCAAAAGAACAATTTGTGAGAACTAAACCACATATCAATGTTGGGACGATCGGGCACATCGATCATGGTAAGACTACTCTTACCGCAGCAATTACATCGGTGCTGGCGCAAAAGGGTCTGGCAAAGGCGACAAGCTATGACACAGTGGCAAAAGCAAGTATAGCGCACGGCCGGCGTGATGAGACGAAGATTTTGACGATTGCTATCTCCCACGTTGAATATGAAACGGATCAACATCACTATGCGCACATCGACTGTCCCGGCCATGCCGATTTCATCAAGAATATGATCACTGGCGCGGCACAGATGGATGGAGCGATTCTCGTCGTCTCTGCAGCTGATGGCCCGATGCCGCAGACGCGCGAGCATGTTCTGCTTGCGCGACAGGTAAATGTGCCGGCGATGGTTGTCTATCTGAATAAGGTGGATATGGTCGATGATCCGGATTTGATTGAACTTGTAGAGATGGAAATCCGTGACCTCCTCTCTGAGTATGAATTCCCCGGAGATGAAATTCCGATCATCAAAGGAGCGGCGATTAAAGCATTACGCAATCCTGCTCTCGATGGCGAGGATGCTAAATCGATCATCGAATTGATGGAGGCAGTAGATAGTTATATTCCTCTGCCGGATCGCGAGGAAGACAAGCCGTTCCAAATGCCGATCGAGGATATCTTCTCAATTAAAGGGCGAGGCACGGTTGCTACCGGTCGGATTGAACGCGGCAAGATCACTCCGGGATCTGAGGTAGAGATCGTAGGAATTCGCGATCAGACAATCAAGACGGTGGCAACGAGTCTTGAGATGTTCAATAAGACATTGGATAGCGCTATTGCCGGTGACAACGTTGGAATTCTCTTGCGCGGAATCGACAAGGATAGTATTGAGCGGGGACAAGTTATTGCTGCTCCCGGTTCGATCCGTCCGCATCATAAATTCGAAGCCGAGGTGTACATCCTGTCAAAGGATGAAGGAGGTCGGCATACGCCGTTCTTTAACGGATATCGACCGCAATTCTTCTTCCGCACCACCGATATTACAGGTTCTGTCAACCTGCCCGAAGGCGTAGAGATGGTAATGCCTGGCGATAATGTCAAGGTGGTCGGCGAATTGATTCATGATATCGCGATGTCGGAAGGCCTCCGCTTTGCTATTCGTGAGGGTGGTAAAACCGTCGGCGCCGGGGTCATTACTAAGGTCCTTTAAGTAAGAGCGATAAATGGCAAAGAAAGCGACCCAGGTAATTCACGCCGAGCTCGCCTGTGGCGAGTGTGGAAGAAGGAATTACCATACGAAACGGAATAAACTTAATACGCAGAAGAAATTACAGCTCTCTAAATATTGTAAATGGTGTCGACGACACTCTCTTCATAAAGAGGTGTAGTTACAGGCTTTAGGCTCGTAGCTCAACCGGCAGAGCGTCCGACTCCAAATCGGAAGGTTGGGGGTTCAAGTCCTCCCGGGCCTGTAATAAGATGATAAATTCTTTTCTTTTGGTGATGGAGGGAATATGATGTTCGCTCGAATTATGCATTATATAAGAGGAGTTCGTACAGAAATAGACCGAGTCTCTTGGCCTAAAAAGAGCGAAGTGACGTCATTTACAATATTGATTTTAGTGTTGGTCGTTATATTGACGACTTATATATGGGGAATAGATACGATTATAGCGACGATGATCGCTTCCTTGATGCGAATCTAAATGTCTGACTGCTCGGTGCGACCCTCATTTGATCTAAATTTCTCAATCTCTAACACAAGAGTGGAGCTGTAATTTATGCGCAGGAAAAAATGGTATGCAATTCAGACTTATGCCGGCTCTGAGTTGACAGTCAAAGATCATCTTACAGAGCAAGTCAGATTGCATGGATGGGAGAAAGAATTCGAGATATTCAATATTGACGATCGGGAAGAGATATTTATCGTTCCGGTAGAAGAGGTGATCACTTCGCGGAGTCGTCATGGCGCTGGAACTGAATATCGTGTCTCCTATGAATATGATCTCCTCGTCAACTCGAATGAACGGATATCGCGCGACGATCCGATTGCGCGGAAGCCGCCGCGTCATATGGAGAAAGAGGGACAGATCGAAAAGATAGAATTGTTCGGGCGGGTAATTATCGAGATGGCCAATCGGAATGAAGAGGAGTATCTCATTCCAACGGATAAACGCATCAGGAGTGATATCCGTGTGGGAGAGAAGATTCGTCACGGTGTCCCCCTGACGGCTGATAAAGATGAGCGGTTTATCGTTGCCAATAAAGGGAAAATTGTATTGCGTGATAAGGTATACTATGTTACTTTCACGTTCTCTGAGAACAAAAACAGATCTATGACCTTGCTGGAAAAACGGATGGTGAAACTCAAGCAAGGTATGAAACTAAAGCAAGGCGATCTCCTTGAACGAGAAGATGTGCTGACGGCAAGAGCCTCCGGTTTGGTAAAGATAAAGGAGTATAAGGATAAACGGATCGTCTCGATCCAGCGGATCGAAAAGCGGCGTCTCATCCCTGGATACATCTTTGCCCGTATGCGGTTGGCGGAGAAAGATATGTTTGAACTGATCGCCGGAGTCAATGGGGCGATCAGGTATGTAGGATCACACTTTAGGCCGACTCCGATAGAAGAAGGGCCGGAGATGAAATTGATCAAACGTAAAGCCGGGCTGTTGGAAGTTCCTGTTGGATCAAGTGATCCGAAGATTGAGATTGATTTCGATGTCGGCGAGGTAGTAGAGATCGTCGAAGGACCATTTGCCGATTTCACGGGAACAATCAAGGAAATCGATAGAGAGGCAGAAGAAGTGACCGTGCTGGTTAAAATATTCGGTCGGGAGACACCAGTTAAATTAGAGTTTGAAGGGATCGAAAAGTTATAGTCTTTTGTTTAAGAGGGAAAGAAAGGATCGAGGTACGAGGCCTGCCCCCGGCCGCA
>DOHL01000112.1:1449-3441 GCA_003535305.1 Candidatus Acetothermia bacterium | reverse complement strand
AGCAGGAATCCATAGCCTGGTTTAATAGATTCCAGATTAAGCTCAGAATAACATCTTGCACTTGATATGACACTAGAGTTCCTCAAAGTTATAAGCTCTTACCGCATCTCTTCTTAGCTTTTCTTGGCCTTGCGTCACAAGCTATCTTTCTTTGAATTAGTTTAACCACCTTCCCTTATTCCGGCAACTCAACATCTGTATTAGTTTGCTCTCCACTATATCTATCGCTTAAACTTACAGGGCAAGGGCTTACCTTGTTGCGCAGCAAACCTAAAAGTCATCGGAGGGACCAGATGAGATTGATCGCTGATCTTCATATCCATTCGCGATTCAGTCGCGCTACCAGTCCACAGATGGACCTGCCCCAACTTGCTCTTTGGGCCCGGAGAAAGGGAATCGATATCCTGGGCACAGGCGATTTCACCCATCCGCTCTGGTATAAAACTCTTGGCCAATCCCTTATTTCCCAAGGAAACGGGCTTTATTGCTATGATAAGGTTCTCTTCATGCTGACAGCGGAGATCTCCTGTATTTGGAGTCAGGAGAGCCGGGTACGTAAGATTCATCTCCTTCTCTTTACTCCCAGCCTGCAAAATGTCGAATTGATCAACTGTGAGTTGTCGAAGATCGGTAATCTGGCGGCTGATGGGCGCCCAATATTGGGCATTTCGGCAACGAAGGCCGCTGAGACAATCTGGTCGGTCTCCCCGCAGACAGTGATAATTCCTGCTCATGCGTGGACGCCTTGGTTCTCCGTATTCGGTGCGAAATCAGGATTCGATTCACTGGCAGAATGTTTCGGTCCTTTAAGCAACAATATCTTCGCCATTGAAACAGGTCTGTCGAGTGACCCTCCGATGAATTGGCGCTTGTCATCGCTCGATCGAATTTCCCTTATATCAAATTCCGACGCTCATTCACTAGCCAATCTCGGTCGCGAAGCGAATGTCTTTGACCTTCCGGAAGCGAGCTTTGTTAATATAATCACTGCAATCAAAGATAAAGATCAGACGCAGTTCGTATATACGATCGAGTTCTTTCCTGCCCAAGGAAAGTACCATTATGACGGCCACCGTGCCTGTGATCGTTGTTTTGCTCCCCAGGAGACGATCGCGCTAAGCAATATCTGTCCGGTATGTGGCAAGGAACTCACTATCGGCGTGATGCACCGGGTGGAAGAACTCGCCGACCGCATGGAAGCAGAGGTGAATAAAAACGGCATACCCTTATCTGAGAATGTAATACCATATCGCTCCCTCATCCCGCTGCAAGAGATCATTGCACAAGCATTTAAAGTCGGCGTCAAAACCAAGCGGGTGGAAAAGGAATATCTGCGGCTGATCGAGTATTACGGCAGCGAGTTTCGTATCCTTCTCGACCTTGCCGCGGAAGAACTGAAAGCAGCTGTTCCGCCGTCTATCCGGCACGGAATTATGCAAATCCGTTGCGGAAATGTTGAGATTCTGCCCGGCTACGACGGTGTATACGGTAAAATAAAAATCACTCCGGCAGAAGAGACATGCCGCCAACGAACGCTTATCGATGATCGATCATTGGAAGAGGTGTTATGATAAATCCTAACTTTACTCTTCTCTTGGCACAGAACATACTCTATGCAACGAGTTTTAAGAGTAATTTTAAAGTAAAATACTTGGCAATTACTTTTGCTCCCCTGACTGCAAACGGGAGTTCCGGATTAGAGTTCATAGATTAGTACCGGGTTCAGGGAAATAGGAACTTGCGCAGAGATAATTTGACAAAATTTATACTATATGGTAGTATATAGCATGGAACACTGTATGGAGGGAAAGAGCAAAGCAGTGAACGCAACGTCTGGGGTGCCAAAGCAATACCGATACGCCAGGGATAAGCCATCTCTGCTGGCAAGGATGAGGAAAATCGAGGGCCAGGCGAGAGGCATTCAGCGGATGATCGAGGACGATCGCTACTGCATCGACATCGTTCAGCAGTTGACCGCTCTCTCGAGAGCTG
>DOHL01000112.1:0-1058 GCA_003535305.1 Candidatus Acetothermia bacterium | reverse complement strand
CTGACGCCATCCGTGACCAGCACGGAGAGGGTCATATCAGGGAACTCATGGGAACGATACGGAAAGCGATGAAGAGGTAATAGTAGTTTCCGGGCTAAATTTTTATGCTCTTTGCAATGAATGTTTAAACGGGAGAAGGTAAACCATGGACTTATCGGCGCGACAGCGACAAAATGTTGTCGATATGGCACCTAAATCCTAAATCGCGAGAGAACACGTAGGGGAGGACGCCCCTGTCCTCCCGGTTGGGCCGACACAGAGGTCGACCCCTACGACATATGACCCATTTCTTAGGATTTTGAACTGCCCAAAGAGGCCACCGCTTCCGAGCGAAGTCTTGGAAAAGGCGTAGACACTAAATTGACTGGAAATAACGATAGGGGTGTGATGGATGTCTGACGAGACCAGGCAGAGAAATAAGATAACCCTTCCGATCACGGGCATAACCTGTGCCTCCTGTGCGGCTACCATCGAGAAGGGACTTTCCAGTATGCCCGGAGTATCCCAGGTGAATGTCAATCCAGCCAGTGAGAAGGCATCCATTGAATATGACCCGAGCAGGGTGGATGCCAAGGCGTTGGTGGATACAATCTCAGATGCAGGATATGGCGTGCTGGTGGAGAAAGCGACTTTCGGCGTGGGCGGCATGACCTGTGCCTCATGTGCGGCCGGCATTGAGAAGGTGCTAGCAAAGGTGCCGGGGGTGGTATCAGTTAAGGTCAACCTGGCCACGGAGAAGGCAACCGTAGAATATCTCCAGGATGAAGCCGGCATGGCTGACTTCCAGCGGGCGGTGGAAGCGGCCGGATTTTCAGTGATGGCCGAGAAAGAGAAGGCGATACTGAAGATCGGCGGCATGACCTGTGCCTCATGCGCTCAGACTGTCGAAAAAGCTCTAAATAAGGCCGAAGGGGTGCTTGAGGTTAACGTTAATCTGGCTACTGAACAAGCCACTATAGAGTTTGATGCCGGCATAACGAAGCTCAGCGCATTGGAAAAGGTGATCGAAGGGGCAGGCTTTAGGGTGGTTAAAAAGGAAGCCGCGGAAAAAGAGGCAG
>DOHL01000155.1:8011-8805 GCA_003535305.1 Candidatus Acetothermia bacterium | reverse complement strand
GTCCCCAAAAGTGACCGCGAGATGCTCTCCCAGGTATTCGAAAAACTGGTAAAATTTCATAAATCAACCGTAAATGAGAACCGAGTATTGACCAAGGATGGCCGGGAACTACTCGTTGTATGGCATGGCAGGCCGATCTTCACCAAAGAAGGCGAGTTTGACTTCTTCTTAGGGCTGGGGATAGACATCACTGAACGGAAGCAGGCTGAAGCGGCACTGAAACTATCGTTTCTCAACTTGGCCGAGACGGTGTCGCGCGTCTTTACCCTGCGCGACCCGTTCATAGCGGAGCATCGACAAACGACGGCCACGCTTGCCCGCGCAGTCGGAGAGAAGATGGGGCTTGCTGCAGAAAGGCTGGAGGCTCTCTACATCGGAAGCCTACTTCATGACATCGGTAAGATATCGATTCCGGAAATGATCCTGCGCAAACCGGGCAAGCTCACCGAAGAAGAGTGGGGACTCGTGCGTACTCATCCACAGCACGGTTATGCGGTATTGAAAGACGCGGATCTCGCGTGGCCGGTCGCTGAATTGGCCCTTCATCATCACGAGCGGCTCGATGGCTCCGGCTACCCCGATGGGCTTAAAGGTGATGAGCTGATCCTGGAGGTACGGATTCTTGCAGTCTGCAATGTCGTGGACGCGATGTCGGCCCTGCGTCCTCATCGTCCTGCCCGCACGCAGCAAGGAAGAGATAATAAAAGAAATCAAAAGTGGCAAAGGGAAGAAATACGATCCGGATGTGGTCGATGTGCTGCTTGAGAAAATAGAGAACAGAAAATAGAAAATAG
>DOHL01000155.1:1259-7603 GCA_003535305.1 Candidatus Acetothermia bacterium | reverse complement strand
TGCGAGGAAGTGTTTACGAACTTACAGAAAGGTTCAAGCCTGGCGAGGCAGCCTTCTCCCAACTGCTTTCCGGGTTTGAGGTTTCAGTGGATGAGGTGTTTCGGCGATGAGCTTGGCCGGGATATGATGACGCCGGCTACCAGTAAGATACACCTGCATGATCCGAAATGAACCGCGGAGTGAACTTATCGGCAAGATAATCCTCGCTGATTTGCTCGAATATCCCCTGGACAAATTCGCGGATTTTATCCAGAAGGTGGAGCAGTTGCCACCTTACAAGAAATTATCCCGCGAGGGGATTATAACTCGTCGCTATCTTCCAGACGCAAAAGCACTTATAGAGGAAAACCTCCCTTCTGGGACGATTGCTGAGATCAAGAATGAGGGCCGTTTATCGATCCACTATAGCAACGCCGGGTTGTCCATTGAATATATCGTTGATAACGAGAGGCTACAAAGGATTATTATTAGCAGAAGGCTAACCAAAGAGGACAAGAAAGGCATTAATGGACTCTTACATAAGCTAAGACGCATCAACACCAGAAACCGGATAACTCACGAGATCCTGGAAGGAATCCTGGACTGCCAGAGGGATTACTTTGAAACAAGCAATGAATTGGACCTCAAGCCTCTTCGAGTGTCGGAGTTGGCGAGGGTCATCTCGAAAAAGAATAACGGAGGCATTATAATAGACATCAGCAGAATATCCCGGGTCATACGCGGAATATCAGTCATCACCCCTCAGGGGAACGAGCTTGCCTTAAGGGTGCTATTTCCTACAGGAAGAGATATAATAAAGTGGCATATAAGGGTGCTTCTTGCTCAGGAAAGGGAAGATATACTCGCTGGCAGGCTGAAAGTGCCATATACAGACGAGCAGTTGAGCCGTAAGCTAAGCGAGGAACATGGCCTATCAACTACAACTATCAACTACACCATCCGTTCACCAGCTTATCGGTAAAGAATAATGCTCCCAAATGTCCGGGAGTATATGAACTGCGTCTGGATAATGCTAAGATAGATTACCCAAACGGCTCGTGTGAGATACTCTACATCGGAAGTGGGAGGAATCTAAGAAAGAGGTTGCTCAGTCATCTAAGCCCAAATACTAAGAATGGTGGTATAAGGGATTCTCCATTGTGCAATAATGCTAGCCCAAAGGGGAAATGAAGCGCAGTTAATTAAGGAGGATTTATCATGTTAAAAGGGAATACTTTCGGCTTAAAGGCTGAGAGCAGCAGGTTGTTCATATTGCTATTGACAATAGCAGCATGCTTTGCCTCGGCTCTCTATTTTATCTCCATCAGGGGTATAGTAGAGGTCCACACCCATATTTTCTATGTACCTATTGTCCTGGCCAGCATGTGGTATCATAAGAAGGCTGTTTATGTTGCCCTTTTCCTTAGCATGGTCCTTCTTCTTGCAATTTATTTCTCTCCCCTTTCCATTTCCATATATCCAGTTGCAAGAACGGCTACTTTTATAGCAGTGGCGTATATTATCGGGTATATTAGTAGCAAGCGCGCTGAAGGAGAGGAAGAGCTTACCAAATCCAAAGCCTACACCGAATCCATCATACAGAACTTCTCAGATACCCTCATCGTGGTTGACGCGGAGGCAAGGATCCAGACCGTGAACCCAGCGACCTGTCATCTGTTAGGCTACACAGAAGAAGAGGTCATCGGGCAGCCCGTAGGCATTATTTTTGAAGAAGAAGTTCATAGAGTTTTCCAGTTTTTCCGTGAACCTGAAAAGGCAGAAGCCCCTCGCCGTCAGGATGCCATCCGCAATCGCCAACTCACCTACAAAACCAAGGACGGGCGACTCATTCCAATGCTGTTTAATGCCAGTGTGCTAACCGATGAAGGGGGTAGTGTGACCGGCGTGGTGGCAGTAGCGAAGGACATCACCGAGCTAAAGCTTGCCGCGGCAGAAATAAGAAGAGAGAAGGTCTTTTCACAAAATATAGTAGCTACCGTCCCGGACTCCTTGCTTGTTCTGGATAAGGACCTGAGGATTAAGAGTGCTAACCGCACCTTCTATGAGACATTTCAAACAGAACCTGAGAAGGTAATAGGTAGTCGCATAACCGATATATTAGGAGATGAAGATGGGAGACTCAGTGCGGAACTAACCAGGCTATTCGGAACTGAAGATATGCTGGAGAACCTCGAGCTGCTTTACCAGTCAGAGATTTTGGGTGAGCGGATATTCAATGTCACGGCAAGGGGAATGTTGGTTGCAGAAGAAGAAGAAGAAGAACTGGTTGTGCTGCAAGATATTACCCAGCGCAAGCGGGGGGAGGAGGCGCTCCGGGAATCTGAGGAGAAGTATCGCTCCCTTGTGGAGTCAACCGAAGATTCCATATATTTGGTGGATAGAGATTGCAGGTATCTTTTTATGAATAATAAACATCTATCCCGGATTGGCTTGTCAATGGAGGAAATCAGAGGTAGAACATACGGCGAACTCCATTCTGAAGAGGACACAAAAGAATTTACAGAGAGAGTGGAAGAGGTATTTGAAACTGGCAAGTCTAGCTCATATGAGCATAGAAGCCATCGAGATAATAGATATTTCCTCCGAACACTAAGTCCTGTTAAAGATTCTGAAGAAAGAATAACGGCTATAACGGTGATTTCAAAGGACATCACCGACCACAAACAGGCGGAGGAGTTGCTCAGGCGCTCTTTTATCCAGCTTGCGGAAACGGTTTCTCGCGCGATGGAATCCCAAGATCCTTATACAGTCGGACACCAGCGGAAGGTGGCCGAGCTATCTAGAACGGTGGGGGAAAAGATAGGGTTCAATCAGGAGCGTCTCCTCGGTCTCTACATCGCTGGCCTGCTGCACGATATCGGGAAGATTGCTATACCTGCTGAGATCCTCACCCACCCAGGGAAGCTGAGCGAGCCGGAATGGGCGCTCATTCGAAGCCACTCGTGCCGCGGATATGAGATCCTCAAAAAAACTGAATTTCCCTGGCCTGTCGCCGATATGGCACGCCATCACCACGAACGGCTCGACGGCTCCGGTTATCCGGACGGGATCAAGGGCGACGAGCTCTCCCTCGAGGTACGCATCCTCGCCGTCTGCGACGTGGTCGACGCCATGTCCTCTGATCGTCCTTACCGCCCTGCCCGCTCGAAAGAAGAGGTTGTAGACGAACTTCGCACCGGGAGGGGCATAAAATACGATCCGCAGGTGGTCGATATCCTGCTTGAGATGATAGAGAAGAGAGAATAGAAAACAGAAAACAGAAGTCAGAAAATAGAAGTCAGAGAATAGAAATCAGAAAATAGAGGGCAGAAGCCAGAGAATAGAAGACAGAAAAGAGAGAACAGGAAATAGAGGACAAAGAATAGGAATCAGAGAATAGAAGTCAGATGTACGATTTCCAATTATTTCTTAATGAATAAAGCATCTTGTTAAGTTCCTCATATCTCTGTTCTAATTCTTTATGCGTGTCATCCTGAATATATTGGCACGCATGAGCAAAATCTAACCATCCTCTTGTTTCTTCACTCGAACCTATCGAATCGTTGAGATGTCTAACAAAAACATTTTCATATCTTCTTTTTGCAAATCCTTCTCTGATGTTTATAGCTGCCGACCTTAATGACCTTCTTATCTGATCAGTTAATGAATACTTTTCCTCACTTGGAAATGTTTTTGTTATCTCAAATATCTGCATAGCCAGCTCAGAAGCCAGGTTATAAACTTTAAGGTCCTTGCATGACTTTATTCTCCCCATCCATATCCCTCCTCTATTCTCTATTCTCTGATTTCTGTCTTCTATTCTCTGTTTTCTGACCTCTGACTTCTATTCTCTGACTTCTCTCAGCCTAAAACGAGCGTTACGAGTAATCATTCCGTCCCTATCGGCTCAATCGGCATGCAGAGGTAAACAAATCCGTTATCACTCCCCAATGCGTCACTCTCCGCTTGTGGTTCTAATAATCCTGCTTTATCGGGCTCAGTAAGCCATAGAACTACTTCCTCGGAAGACATTCTCTTCAATGCATCGACGAGGAACTCACCGCGAAACAAAATTTCAATCTCTTCGGCCGGTTCTCTCTTTAAGCGTACGCGCTCCTCGGTCTTTCCTTTGTCAGGAGATGAGGAACTGACTTGAATAGCTGTCTCTTCTCTATTTACGCGCAGCGCGATCGCTCCGGACTCTTTCGCTGCCGTAATCGCCATACGTTGCAATGTGTCAAGTAGAGCGATTCGCTCAAAGATAAGCCCGATGCGATGTTCCTGGGGGATTGTCCGATCGAAACTGGGAAACTCTTCTTCGATCACTTTGGTCATAACAGTAACATCACGCATTTTAAAGAATAGTTGCGCACCATTCTGATAAATCTCTACTGCGTCGTCATCTACGGCAGAGAGGACCTGACTGTCCAAAGCGGCTAACGCAGCAGCGTCGATAAGATACTCCCCTTCTGAGACAAGGCCTTGCACTTCGATCCGTTTAAGCGCCAACCGATACCCATTGGTCGCGAGTAACCGCACTCCATTACTTTGGAAAAGCATATTAACGCCGGTGAGACTGATTCGGGTAGTTTCGCCAACTTTGAGGGCGGCAAACGTCGTCTGATAGAGGCTGCGTTGGAAGAGCGCCTTATCGATCGAACAGATTTTTGTCTCTGGTAATTGCGGAATTTCCGGGTAATCATCGAGAGAAAGGGCAAGGAGATCGAAGGTCGCTTCCCCGCTTTGCAAACGAATTTTCATCCCGCCCGACTCGTCTGCGCCGGTAATGGTCTGCACACTTACTTTATCATCCGGAGGGAGATGTGTCGTTATCTGCGCCAGGACCGTTCCATCGAGTACTATCGCTCCATCTTCAGCACGATTTTCGATCGGCATGGCACATTGGATCGATTTCTCCAAATCGGTCGCACAGATATAGAGACGATCACCCTTTGTTTCCAGTTTCACTCCGGTGAGAATAGGCATTGCGCTCCGCGTTCCCAGAGCATAGCTTGCCATCTTCACCCCGCGTATCAGATATTCTTTCGCGCAAATAAACTCCATCGTCTTTCCTCCTTCAAGCTGTATTGATCATAGACACTACGATTGATCCTCGGAAGCGGATAAATGATACTGCAAAGATCTACTACTTAGCAAAAGCCGAGACGGACAGCTACCTGTTCCGCAATCTTCTCTTCAGTAAGTTCTCCATCGATGATATAGACTCCCGTCTCTTCGCACGCTGCTTCGAGGTATCCCTTCTGTACTCGTTCGTAAAAGGCGATATCCTCTGCTTCGATCCGATCTCGCCTCCCTCCTTTCTTGCCAAACGTCGTCATACGGTTGATGGCGACTGCGGGCGTAACATCGATAAGAAAAAGGAAATCCGGTCGGAGTCCTGTGGTTGCTGCTGCGTTCAACTGCTGAATAAGATCGAGGTCGATGCCCCGCCCATACCCTTGATAAGCAAGACTGGACATCATATAACGACTCGAAACTACGGTCTTCTCTGCTTCCAGAGCAGGCCGAATTACTTCTTTGGTCAATTGGTGGCGTGAAGCGACAAAGAGAAGAAGTTCACTCAACGACGAGAGAGCATGATTCTTATTGTCGAGAAGAATCCGGCGGATCGCTTCTCCCAGCGGCGTTCCTCCTGGCTCGCGGGTAGTGACGACTGTCAGTCCTTCGCGCTGGAGCAGCTCAGACAGGCGCTTTACTTGCGTTGATTTTCCTGTTGCATCGAGTCCTTCGAAGACGATGAATTTACCCTTCAGGTTTCTTATTTTTCCCCCTTGTTGTAAAGCAAGACCGAAGGCCAAACGAGCAGTATGATGAGTAACCCCGCTCCGACTGTCACACTCATATCAGCGACGTTAAATACCGGCCAGAAATGGAGATCGAAAAAATCAAGCACATAACCCCATTTTATGCGATCGACAAAATTTCCTATTCCTCCCCCTAATACGAGAGCAAGACCGATGCAATAACTTTTTCTCATAACCAACCGTGCCGGCAGAAAGATTGGCCAGGGCTCTTTTCGTGCCGCTCCGAGGAACAAGGCCACAACTCCAATCAGGACTATAAGAGAAAAGAGGAGGAAGAGATCTCCTCTTTGCGGGAAGAGACCGAATATACCACCGGGATTGTGGATCCGCGTCAGCGAAAATATTTCGCTGATTATCGGGCGGGATTCTCCAAGCGCCAACGCATCTTTGGCCAGATATTTAGTCAGCCGATCGAGGAAGATCACCCCTCCGGCTAAAGCGAGATAAGGAAGAGAATTTTTGATCATAAGTTATTTACCCGCAAAGCTACTAAAGGTTCGTTGAGTTCATAACCCCATGAAGTAGGCATGTCCCCCTGCC
>DOHL01000155.1:0-869 GCA_003535305.1 Candidatus Acetothermia bacterium | reverse complement strand
CCCCATAGGAATAATATTCCACAGGGCAGGGGTTCATGTGGAGCCGAAAATCAAGAGTCGAGCTTATGATTACCACATACAACGCAGTTCGATTTTTTTTATCTTGCATCTCTTAGTCTCTTACCACCAGCCGGTTATTACAAACTTCTTTTATGTACGCGCATCTATCTGTGCCTGTCTGGTTGGTAGGCAGTCCATGTTGCAATCACATCACTTCGTGTGGTGATCCCGAGGGGATTCGAACCCCTGTCACCGGGATGAGAGCCCGATATCCTAGACCTCTAGACGACGGGACCAGACATATTGCCGACAATACCGCTTTTCACACCGATAGAGTCGACTGACAAGCTAATTATACTGCGACGAGCAGGTATATCAATGAATATTTACAAAACCCTGCTATTTGAAGTATGACAATGTCAAGTTATAATGGAATTTATCCGTCCATTATAATGGACAAGGAGAGCGATGGCATGAAACAGAGACTTTATCGTAGCCGGAGCGGCGCAATATTGGGTGGTGTTTGCGGAGGATTGGGGGACTATTTTAATATTGACTCCAACATCATTCGTCTGGTTTTTGTCATACTCACTTTCATAAACGGTGTTGGACTGCTTCTCTATCTCGCTGTATGGCTCATTGTGCCGCGAGAGGAAACCACTGAAAAGACGACGTTGAAGGAGACGGTGTACATTGCCGCAGAAGAGATTGTGGAGAAAGCACAGAGTGTCGGTAAAGAGATTAGTACGGCTGTGCGCCGCTCCAGCTCTTCCAACGCAAGTGTGTTTCTCGGGATTATTCTGCTCCTGTTAGGGTCGGTCTTTCTGATGCATAATCTGGGTTTAGGCTGGTTTTTTGGGTTGGGGTTC
>DOHL01000068.1 GCA_003535305.1 Candidatus Acetothermia bacterium | reverse complement strand
CATAGATATGGTTGCCATCTTCGAGCTCTGCTTCGATCTCGGTGTAGTGATCGGTGTCGCTGATCTTAAGCAGCTTAAACCGTTCCTGCAGTCGCCGCCGCTGGAGGTCGCTTAATTGCGCTTCGATCTCAAATCGATATGCACTGGCCTGAAACAGTTTCAGCAGATTATCGACCTTATCGTCGGTGACGATTCTCCCATCATTGATTATGATCACTCTCTCGCAAATATCCTGTACTACATTCATGTCGTGGCTGGAAAGGATGATCGTCCTCTCCCCACGCTGGGCCATCTCTTTTAATGCGAACCGCAGTTCGTGTGATATCTCTACATCGAGGCCCAATGTAGGTTCATCAAGGAGCAAGATGTCTGTTCGCTTAACCAATGCACAGGCAACGGCCAGTTTCTGCTGCATCCCGCGCGACAGTTTACGGGCCGGGGTCTTTTCCTTCTCTTTGAGCTGAAACAGTTCGATTAATTCATCGATATAGCTACGTACCCGGCGCAATGGAATCCCTTGCAGACCGGCGAAAAATTCCAGGTTCTCCCGCACTGAGAGGCGCCAGTAGATATTTCTGTTCCCTTCTAACACAGCGGTCACTTTCTGCAACACAGCACGTGCGTTCTTTACTGCATCAGTGCCGTTAACAGAGATCGTGCCCTTAGTGGGGCCGATCAGGGTGCAGATGCATTTGATCGTCGTTGTTTTGCCGGCGCCATTGGGGCCTAAGAGCCCCACAACCTCGTTTTTGCCGACGGAAAAACTGATGTCATCGACAGCAACAGTCTCTTTGCCCCGTCGCCTGTTATACACCTTGGTTAGACTTTCTACTTTAAGAACAGTGTCTGGCATATTTGTCTTCCTTTGTAAATAAGCGTCATCTTGCCATTTTCAGCATTATAATATAACGAACGACTGAGCGCTCCTTAGCTGTTTCAATCTTAACCTATAATCTCGAACCTTCCTTAAAGTATGTCGTAAAACTATTGGCAGCGGTTCAATTATAATTGTCATATCAGTATACTATAAAGACAAAGCCCACACCACATGCTGTAATACTCTGCGACTTGATGAAAGAGAGAGACTTAAGTTAAAATTAGCGTTCGGTGTTCGCAGAGAAAAGGGGGAGATGATATTGTTTCGACGAATCATTGAGGTTGTCGATGGCCGGTGAGTTTCTTCGGCCAGCCGATATTAAGGAAGCGATCGCCCTTCTGCACCAAGATGAAGAGCGAGCCTCAATAGTGGGGGGAGGAATCGAAATAGTGTTGGGTCGGTCGCCGGCAGCAGAGAGACTGATCGATCTCTCTCGCCTCGGTCTGTCATATATCGTAGAACGGAAAGAGGGATTAGTAATCGGCGCGACGACTACGATTGCACAGATCATCGAAAATCCGCTGACAGCAAGATTCCTCAACAAAGTGATCGTAGAGGGGCTGCGTCAAGTCGGTTCTCCTCTTATCCGTAATCTGGCGACGATCGGAGGAGCAATTGCCCGTGCTCATCCGTGGTCTGATGTTACAACACTCTTTCTCGCATTGGGCGGAACAATGGTAATCCATGATGGTGAAGAAGAGCGAACATTATCTCTTTCCGCTCTCTATGAGCGTGGATTCCGTCGCCGGTTGGCGCAAATGATCATCACTGAGATTATCTTACCCTCTCCTCCTGCTGGTGCAGCAGCTGTATTCATCAAATTTAGCCGTACTGCGTTCGATATAGCTCTTCTCAACTGTGCTTGTTTCATCTTCCGCCCGCACGACTGTATCGAGCAGGCACGAATAATCATTGGCGCACGCCCGCAGCACAGCGTTCCTGTTTCAGCTGTAGAAGAATTTCTCGCTGGCAGAGACCTGACCGACTCTACGATCAGGGAGGCAGCGATGATCGGTCGCGAAACAGTACATACAGCCGATGATATTCGCACAGGCAAAGAGTATCGCAAGACGCTCGTTGCTGCGGGAATCAGAAGGACACTCACTCAAATAATGCACCAGTGGAATAAAGAGCGATGACAGAGAAAGAGAATACGATGATGATGAGAATAGAGCTGATCGTAAATTGCATCCGCAAGACCTTTTCCATCTCTCCGACAGAGACCCTCCTCTCGTTGCTCCGGCGCGCCGGCTATAAAGGGGTCAAACAGGGATGCGGTAGTGGCGATTGCGGCGCTTGCGCTGTGCTCGTCGATAGCCGGGCTGTCAATGCCTGCCTTACTATGGCCGCCAAAGCAGATGGCCGGCAGGTGACAACTATCGAAGGATTAGCTGAAATAAATCGGCTCCATCCTCTGCAACAGGCGTTTCTCGACGAAGGAGCAGTACAGTGTGGCTACTGCACTCCAGGAATGATCATCGCGGCTGCCGGCCTGCTGATGCGAAATTCCAATCCGACTGAGACGGAGGTCAAAGAGGCAATCGCTGGCAATCTTTGTCGTTGCACAGGGTATATCAAACCGGTCAACGCCATCATGCGAGCGGCACAATCCCTGCGAGAGAAGGAAGAAGATGAATGTAAAAACCGCTAAAAAAAGTGACTTTCAGGTCGTCGGCAAGAATGAAATCAAGATCGATGGCCGCTCGCTTGTCATTGGTAAACCAAAATTCACTGCTGATATCGATCTTCCTGAGACACTGATTGCTAAAGTTCTCTACAGCCCGCATCCACATGCACGGATCTTGGATATTGACACTTCTCGCGCCGAGGCGCTGGCAGGTGTCGCTTGCGTCCTTACGTACAAGAATACGGAGCGTATACCCTATACCACTGCCGGACAAGGTTATCCTGAGCCATCACCGTATGATACCGTTATTTTCGATAACAAAGTACGGTTTGTCGGAGATCGCGTCGCTGCAGTGGCGGCAGAGACAGAGGAGATCGTTCGCAAGGCACTACGCTTGATCAAAGTACAGTATCAGGAACTGCAACCAGTCTTGTCGATCGACGCTGCAGCGGCTTCTGGTGCTCCCATCATCCATGATGAAGAAGATTCCGCGGGAATATACGATGCTGAGCGTAATATTGCCGCCAACGTCGATATCGATGTCGGCGATACAACACGCGGCTTTACCCAATCCGATGTTGTGGTAGAGAGGGTCTGCGAGCTGCAGCATGTTCAACATACACCGATCGAACCGCATGTCTGTCTATCCTATTTCGATACCGACGACCGGCTCGTAATTCGGACAAGCACTCAGGTTCCATTCCATGTGCGCCGGATTGTCGCGCGGTTGATCAACGTACCGATCAGAGATATCAGGGTGATTAAACCACGTATCGGTGGTGGATTCGGTGTTAAACAAGAAATATTGCTGGAGGATATCTGTGCGTTGCTCACTTTACGTACTGGTCGACCAGTACTGCTGGAATACAACCGAAGAGAGGAGTTTGTTTCATCTCGTATCCGTCATCCAATGCGGGTGCGTGTCAAATTAGGGGCGAAAAAAGATGGCCGACTCACTACGATCGAGATGGAAGCGACATCGAACACCGGCGCCTATGGTTCGCACTCCCTCACCGTCCTCTCCAATGTGGGGAGTAAAACGCTGCCATTATATAACAAGGCGGAAAATATCCATTTCTACGGCAATGCTCTTTACACCACCATGCCCGTTGCCGGCGCTTATCGCGGGTACGGAGCGACGCAAGGATACTTTGCTCTGGAAACAGCGATCGACGAGCTGGCCGAGCAGTTGGGAATCGACCCACTTACAATCCGCTCGCGCAACCATATTCGTGTCAATGAGACGTCTCCTATCTTTGAAAAATTAGGAGAAGGACGGGAAGGGGTAGCACAACGGATGAAGAGTTGCGAACTTCCGCGCTGCATCACGATCGGCGCCCAGCAAATCGGATGGAAGGAAAAACGAGGGACAAAGGTGCGGCGCGGTTCTAAAGTCCATGGAGTTGGGATGGCGATAAGCATGCAGGGTTCAGGAATTCCAGAGATCGATATGGCCGCTGCAACGATCAAGATGAACGAGGACGGTTCATTCAATCTATTGGTAGGAGCAACGGATTTGGGAACGGGATCAGATACTATCCTTGCGCAGATCGCAGCGGAAGTGCTCGGCGTACCGCTTAGCAAGATAATTGTCTATTCTTCGGATACCGATTTTACCCCGTTCGATACCGGCGCGTACGCCTCCAGCACCACCTATGTGTCGGGCAAGGCAACTGAAAAAGCGGCACAGGATGTCAGGACCCAGATACTGCAAGTCGCCGGAAAGATGCTGGAAGAAGATTCAACCGATTTGACCATTAAAGGAGAGCAGATTATCGGTCACAACGGGCAGACCGTCTCTTTGGCGGAGATCGGGCATCGTGTTGCTTATCAAGTCGACCAGCGTCAGATCATCGCTTCTGCGTCCTGTGTGCCGGCTGAATCGCCGGCGCCGTTTATGGCCAACTTTGCAGAAGTGGCAGTGGATACTGAAACCGGTGAAGTGGAGATCGTAAAGTACGTCGCTGTTGTCGACTGCGGATCGGTGATCAATCCTCATATGGCCGAAGGGCAAGTGGAGGGGGCGATTGTAAACGGCATTGGCTACGCACTGCATGAAGAGATGATCTTCAACTCCCGCGGATCGATGCGTAATCCATCTCTATTCGACTACAAAATTCCAGGAGCGGCTGATATTCCACCGCTGGAGGTAATCCTCGTCGATTCTTACGAACCGACCGGACCGATGGGGGCAAAATCGGTCGGTGAAATTGGGATCAACGGACCGATTCCAGCTATTGCCAATGCCATTTACGATGCCGTAGGGGTACGCCTGCGCGTAACTCCGTTTACGCCGCAGCGGGTCCTTGCTGCCATGGGCAAGCTGCCTGACTGATTATGGCGCTGTTGGTTATCTGATATGCATATCCGGACAGATGTCCCGATAAAAATTGACAAAGGAGGATCCTTGTCGTGATATTGTTCCTTTAAAAGATTCCCGCCGGTAAGTTATGATAGATAGAGACCGACCTGTCTGTTGTCAGAAGAAAAAAGGAGGAGGGAGAATGAAAAGAGTACTTTCTGCCACTTTGATAATTGTTTTAGCGTTCAGTACGAGTACAGGATTTGCCACTACGCAAGCGGAAGAAGACGAGCAACGAGCAGTTGTCCCTGCTCCTTCTTTTGAGCAAGAGATCTTAGAGCTGCAACGACTATTTACTGAGGTAGAGACCTTTATATCATCATTGTTTGTCAGAGCGGAGTTGTCGCAGGAAACGATAGATGCTCTATCGCGCGAGATCACCAAAAATCGCATTATCCTGCAGACATTTGAAGGCATACTGCACGGATATACAATTGCCATTCAAGAGAACCAAACTCAAATCATGATCAATCGTGACAGATTAGAAGGCATTACCCGTTCACTCGAGGATCACGAAACCCGTTTAGCAGCGCTGGAGAGAGTAGAGATACCTGTCGACGTTGATTTACATCAACAGATGGAAAGATTGAATCTCATCGCTGTGATCGCCTTGATCGCCAGTGTGGGAGCAATTGTGCTGCTTGCAGGTGGAGGATAATCAGTTTGACCAATGATAGAGCAAGCGCGGGGATGATCGACAAAATAATGAGAAGAGAATTTCACCTCAGAACCAAGCTGCTGCTCTCTGATACATGTACGTTATTCCAACAGAATTTACCCGCCCCATATTCTAAAACATCCAACTGAGCCGGTTCGATGATAAATAGCGGTAACCGATGACAAAGATCAACAGAATAGAGATCAGTGGGTTTAAGTCGTTTCAACGCAAGACAGTGATCCCTTTCTTCGCCGGACTCACCGCAATCATCGGCGAAAACGGATCGGGGAAGTCGAATCTGTTCGACGCAATCTGTTTCGTTATGGGACGCCGCTCGTCATCTCTGCGCGCAGAGAGGTTAGAACAACTGATCTTCAATGGCGGTGAGCGCCACTCGCCCTCTTCAATGGCAGAAGTAACTCTCTATCTCGACAACAGCGACGGTGTATTCGCGCCGTTCTTTCCTGAGGATGATCAGTTGCGGGAGATTTCTCTGGGCCGGCGAGTAGCTAAGGGTTACGCATCCTACCGGTTCATGGATAAGAATTGCCCGCGCGAGCTGGTCGATCGCATATTGGAGAAGGCAAAGATCGATCCTGACGGCCATCAATTGATTGCACAAGGTCATATCACACAAGTAATCGAGAAGAGCCCACAACGACGGCGAGAAATCATTGACGAAATCTGCGGCATCAGTGCTTATGACGCAAAGAAGCGACAGGCAATCACTGAACTAAAGGATGTAAAGAGAAGACTCGTCACCGATCGCATAATCCTGGCTGAACGCCGCCGCCGGCTGCTGGCGCTGGAAGGAGAGCGAAATACCGCTCTCAAGCACCAACGACATACCGATGAAAAAGCACGGCTAAAAGCATCTATCCTCCATCTACAACGACAAAAACTCTTGCAGAAGCTTGAAGCTGCGCGCGCTCGACTGACGCCTATATCGGATCAGATCGACGGGCTGGAAAAAGAGGTTACTGATCTCGACCTGACAATCGAAAACAAGGAATGGGAATTAGAAGGACTGCACGAAAACCTGGAAGACGACCGCAACATCTCATTGATCAAAGAAGTAGAAAAAGTACGATCGGAACTTCTACGTAAACAAGGAGAGATCAATTTCAATCGCCAACAGATAAAGAGTTTACAAGAGGCGATCGATGAGATTGAACGTCTGCGTGCGTCACAAACCGTTGGCTCCATTTCCACGCGGAAGAGCAGAGCAGCGGAAGCATTACTGTCACGTAAAAGCGGAGGAGTATACGGAACGATATCTTCGCTGATGACTCCGCGATCTGGATTTGAACAGGCAATCGAAAAGGCATTAGGCAGCCATATAAACGATTTGGTCGTAGATTCACGCGAGACCGCTATCGACTGCATCGAGTATTTAAAACGTAATCAATTGGGCCGTGTGACGATTTTACCGCTGCATCGGCTTGCCGTTACACGGAAAAGTCTCGCTTCGGCAGAAGCCCTCAAACTGCCGCGGATAATCGATTATGCGATCAATTTAGTCGAATTCGACTCCAAGTATCGCCGTGCATTCGAATATGTGCTCTATGATACAATCATTGCTGAAGACCTGCAGGCAGTACGTGATGTCGATGGCGTGCGTGTAGTGACTTTAGAAGGTGATTTACTCAGCAAAGGCGGGGCAATGAGCGGTGGATCACCCTGGCGCAAAGCCACTGCAAAGAGCGGACAATCACCTGCCGCTACTGCTTCTGGTTTTGATACAGTAAAGAAGCGGCAAGAGATATTGCGTCTGAACAAGAAAATAGATAAACTGCAACAAGAGATCGAACGACTGGCGCTGGTCCTCTCTGAAAAAGAGAGTCAGTTTGAATCACAGCAACAGTCGACAACTCAACTGAAAGGTGTTGTAGGAGAGAAAGGGGAAGAGCTGCAACGAATGCGTGAACGGCGGCGGCACGCGTACCAGGAGATGGAAAACTTGCGGCGGAGCCGCACACGCTACCAGCGGCAAGAGGCTGAAGCACAAGCGGAATTAGAGGCTTTTGGCCCGGAAAAGCGTTGTGAATCCGGTTATATCGAAGGTTCTCTCGATAATTTGCAACGCCGTCTTAACGAGACAGAGCGCCGAATCCTGCAGCTTGAACCGATCAATATGCGCGCCATTGAAGAGTATGATCGCTATAAAGAAGAATATGATCTCTTTTGCGCCCGTATCGATACGTTAGAGAAAGAAAAACATGAAATCGAATTATTGATCGGTCAAATCGAAGCGCGGAAAAAAGCGCGATTCTTAGCTGCTTTAGACAAAGTCACTACTTATTTCGAGCGAATTTTTCAACAACTTTTCCAGGGAGGACGCGCCTCATTGGAACTGGAAGAACCGGAGAATATCGACTCCGGCTTAATGATCAAAGCCCATCCGCCTGACAAAGAACCCCATCTGATCGATTCTCTATCCGGAGGAGAGCAGACGCTGACTGCGGCGGCGTTCATCTTTGCATTGCAGGAGTATCTTGATGGACCGCTGCTCATCCTCGACGAGATCGATGCCACCCTCGATAAGACCAACTCCAACAAACTGGCAAAGTTACTGCAGGGATACGGGGACCACTGCCAGGTGATCGTTGTATCCCATAATGAGGAAATGATTCGTCATGCCAATCGGGCATATGGAGTTACAATGAGAAAAGGAATTTCCAAAGTGCTGTCGCTTGAGCTTTAACAACGCACACCCGGGAAAGAGTAATATAGAGGCACAACTGATCGATAAATGAAATTAGAACCCTGATATGAAAGAACAGAAGATATCTGGTATATCTATTGCTGAATTGGCAGAGACGGAATGGAAGCAAACTCTATTCTCACTGACTGAGGGCATGGATCCATGGAATATCGATATCAGTGAATTAGCGGAACGTTATCGCATATATGTCAGAAGCCTACGTGAATTTGATTTTGAGATTCCGGGACGAATGGTAGTGACCTGTTCGGTACTGCTGCGTATCAAAGCGGAAGCTCTTGATATAGCATACAAAGTTGATCGTGACAAGCTTCTGGAAGAGGTGGAAGGAGCAGTAGGAGAAGAGGACGATTGGGAGCCGCCAATTGCACCGGAGCAATTTATGATGCCTGTGCGGCGGCGGCCTCATCGACAGGTCAGTGTGACAGATCTCAAGCGAGCATTCGTCGATGCAATAACAGTCAGCCGCCGCAGGTCGACACGGTTGAGCGAACAGGTCGATGATGATCCTTTTGCCGACTATGAATTAGCAGGCGAAAATGTTTATGAACGGATAAACTCTTTATTTACCAGAATCAAGGAATTTCTTTCTGCAAGGCGTATTCTGAGCTTCTTTCGTCTTCTTGATCGAGGTGATAAAGCAGAACGTGTCGAGCGGTTTCTGGAGGTGCTCCATCTTGATACCGCGGGGTTGATCAGATGCGAGCAAGAAGAGTTTTTCAGTGATATTCTGATTACAATTCCCGTCATAAAAGACGAGGAATTAAGTGAAAATGATAAAAACAGGGCGAAAGCGCGATAAATCTCTGTTAGAAGCGGCGCTATTCCTTGCGGCCAAACCTTTGCAACGAAAAGAACTGGCCAAAATCATCGGAGCAAAATCACACCGATACCAATATGTGGAAGAGCTTCTCTCTGACCTTGCTGATGAGCTCAGCGCTGCAGAGAGAGGAATCGAGCTGCAACAGATCGAAAAGAGCTACTTCTTGCAAGTAAAAGAAGAATATCTCGATGCAGTCGCCTATTTAGCTCCCTATCAAGATATATCACGTCCTGTTCTCCGTACACTGGCAATGATCGCCTGCAATAGCCCCATCACCCAGTCTGAGATAGTAAGAGCACGCGGAAATAAGTGCTATAAACATGTGGAGCAATTACTCAACCGAAATCTTATTCGCGCCGAAAAACATGGCCGGACATTGATGCTCCATGTCACAGAAGAATTTCTCCGCTACTTTGGTTTACAGAATATAAATGAGTTACAATTCAGCGAGATGGAAAAGGAGTAAAAGCGCGGAGTAAGAGGGACAGGTTCATTTTTCTACTGAAACAATAGGGAACAATTCCCGATTTATTTTTTTTGACCAGTAAAACAATCAGAAAAATGAACCTGTCCCTTTTACGCCCAAATTGCTCCACGCAAAATAAACATGAAACTTGTAGGGGCGTATTGCAATACGCCCCTACTGACTTTCTTTCTGCTTTTTTTCTTAACCCATCACCCATCACCTTTTTACTTCTTTCTTAACCCATCACCCAAAACTTGGAACTTAGAACTTTCTTTCCCTTGCCTTCTGCCCAATTTAGGGATAAGATACTTACTTATTGGATTCGATCACCGTTTGCAGTCAGAAGGAGGGCAGGACCATAACAACATTAATCACATCAGAATCAGTAACTGAAGGTCATCCCGACAAGGTGGCGGATCGCATCTCAGACGCTATTCTCGATGCATTGTTAACTGCTGACCGAAAAGCACGCGCCGCTTGTGAAACCCTCGTCACCACTGGATTGGTGTTGATCGGGGGGGAGATCACCACTAAAACGTATGTCGACATCGGACAAATCGCCCGCCGGGTGATCGCTGATGTCGGTTATACCAACTCGCAGTATGGATTCCATCATCTGGACTGTGCGATCCTGTCGGCGATTCAGGAGCAATCCGCTGATATCGCCGCTGCCGTCGACCGTTCCAAAGAGGAACGTAACGGAGAGACACGTAATGATTACACGCAATTAGGGGCAGGGGACCAAGGGATAATGTACGGCTATGCCTCTGTTGAAACTAAGGAGTTGATGCCACTGCCGATCGTACTTGCGCATCGGTTGACGAAACGACTGGCCGCAGTGCGCAAAGACGGTACATTATCTTATCTGCGGCCGGACGGAAAATCGCAAGTAACTGTGCTCTATGAAGAGGACCGACCGATAAAAGTGAAGACGGTGCTTGTCGCGGCGCAGCACGATCCAGATGTAGAGAGCGAGCGGATAGAACAGGATGTACTGCAAGAGGTCATCCATCCCACGCTCCAAGAGTGGATAGATGACAGTACCGAGATCCTGATCAACTCATCAGGTCGTTTTGTCATCGGAGGACCGGTTGCCGACACAGGAATGACAGGGAGAAAGATTATCGTCGACACCTATGGTGGCTACGGCTCGCATGGTGGAGGAGCTTTCTCCGGTAAAGATCCGACCAAAGTCGACCGGTCCGGTTCATACTTTTCCCGCTATGTCGCCAAAAACATCGTTGCCGCCGGCCTCGCCCGTGCTGTAGAGGTGCAAATAGCTTACGCTATCGGCAAAGCGACCCCGCTCGCAATAAATATTCATACGTATGGAACCGGTAAAATCGGCGATGATGCGCTGCGCCGGATAATCATCGATCTGTTCGATTTTCGTCCGGCTGCGATCCTTGAGCGATTGGATCTGCTCCAGCCCATCTACACACCGTTCTCTGCATACGGCCACTTCGGTCGCATTGAACTGGATCCAACGTGGGAGCAGACCGATATGGTGGAAGATCTACACAGAGCTGCCGGCAAATAGAATTTCGCCGACAAAAAAAGGGTCTACCCTGTCAACGGTAGTTCCAGCAGGGGAGTATAGATCGGTCCCTTAGAAGTCAACCGACTCTTGTTCAGCGTCAATTGGCTGACTTCGACTTGTAGTGCATCAGGCAAGGAAATAGCACGAATCTTCTCTTCTATGTCCTGCTCTCTCCTTCCTTTGATCCGAGCCATTGTAATATGGGGGATCGGTCGTCGCTGCTCAGCGGGAAAGCCGAGTCTCTCCAGTTCACGCTCTAAGCGGTCGACCAATTCGATGAACTGCGGCGGTCCCTTCCCGCCGACCCAGATCACACGCGGCGTAGCAAGAGAGGGGAATGCATCGATGCGATCTATGGTCAGGATAAATGGCGCTATCCGCTCTGTTACCCGCCGGCTGATCACTGACAGATCATCGATAGTCGTTGAATCCACTTCACCGAGAAATTTTGTCGTAATGTGCAGATTCTCCTCTTTGACCCAAGCTGCCCGTGCAGTGATCTTCTGTTGCATGCGCCAGGATAGCGCAGCGAGTATCTTCCGTGTTTTGGCATCGATCGTAAGAGAGAAGAACAAGCGCACTCTAATCACCCCAGCAATTATATCACAAAGACCTTCATTGCGAGGTGCTGACACACACGGATTATTGCTGGAGTGCCGGCCAAGAGGCCGTAGTGATGTGCGTAGGGGAGGACGTCCCTGTTCTCCCAAAGATTGGCAATAGTAGAGAGGAGTCAGGGGCCAGGAGGCCGGAGTCATGAGTCGAGAGTCCGGAGTCATGAGTC
>DOHL01000110.1:3544-3856 GCA_003535305.1 Candidatus Acetothermia bacterium | reverse complement strand
GCCCATTGCAATACGCTCCTACCGCAATCGGCGCCAACGCCCGGATAATATTTCGGTAATTCATCCCAAACGGTATAAATCTTTTTCCCGCATCATTTAATGCCATTCCCGTATCCACAATATCCCCAAACAAACATTTCCGATTCTGCGTGCAAATGGTGATAAAATAGGGCACGGCATGCCTGCCCTGCACAATGACTGTGCAGGGCAGGCCTGTGCGATGCACGCAGACAGGCCATTGCGAGGATTTTTCCTCTCTTATCGCTGCTTGCTACTTCCATCCCAGATTATGCATTAACCGCAGAGATCGCA
>DOHL01000110.1:0-3207 GCA_003535305.1 Candidatus Acetothermia bacterium | reverse complement strand
AGATATTAAAACAAAAGAAAAAACTCCATTTTGTTATTTTTCTCTGTGCCCTCTGTGGTTTTATTAACGCATATTTTGGGTCCATTATTTGCCTTTCCCTTTCCTTTGATCTACACTAAACTGAGCCGATTAGTGAAGGAGAACAAGAGATCATGAAAAATACGGTTACAATGGAGATCAAGAAAAATATCGCTCTTGTCGCACATGATAACAAGAAATCCGAGCTTCTTGACTGGGTAGTTTCCAACCGGGATTTACTGACGGGTCACAACCTGTATGCTACTGGATCGACAGGGGTGATGGTCACAGAAAAGACCGGCCTTGCTGTCACTATGTTTGCCAGCGGACCACTGGGGGGCGATCAGCAGGTCGGAGCAAAGATCACCGAAGGGAAGATCGACTTTCTCGTCTTCTTCTGGGATCCACTCCAACCACATCCTCATGATCCGGATGTCAAGGCGTTGCTCAGAATCGCTGTTGTATGGAATATTCCCATTGCCTGTGACCGGGCTTCAGCCGACTTCATGATCTCCTCACCGTTGATGGCGCAAAAGTACGAGCGGTCTCTGGGAAAGATCATTGCTCGCCAAAGTTTGCAGGGTTCATCATCTGGATAGAGGCGAGCGCTAAGGATCACAAAGAATGTCATTGCGCGGGACGGGCATGAAGAAGGCAGAAGGTTTCTCGTAAATGATTAGGAGCTCATTGATTTTACCTGCCGTTCCCTTTTATAATCAACGGAAAATTGATAGAGGAGTCATTGAAATTGCCAAAACTAGTTATCGTTGAATCACCGACAAAGGCTAAGACGATCGCCCGTTATCTTGACGGAGAGTATCGCGTGCTCTCATCACGAGGACATGTACGCGATCTGCCAAAGAAAGAATTGGGGGTAGAGATCGACAAAAATTTCGCACCTAAATTCGTCACTGTCAAGAGGGCACATATTGCAAAGTTAAGAACATTGGCTAAACAAGCCGATGAAATACTCCTTGCCACCGATCACGACCGCGAAGGAGAGGCAATCGCCTATGACCTGTTCGAGGTTTTGCGTAAAGCTGCGCCAAAAGGGACATTTTTCCGACGATTGGTGTTCAATGAAATTACAGAGAGAGCGATTCAGGCAGCTCTTAATCAAACAGAGGAGATTGATACGAACAAGGTGGAAGCGCAACGAACCCGCCGTGTATTGGATCGCTTGGTCGGCTACCTCGCAAGCCCTCTTCTCTCCAAGGCCCTTACCGGAAATAAGTATGAAGGATTGAGCGCCGGCCGTGTTCAGTCGGTGGCGCTCAGATTTATCAGTGATCGCGAAGCGGAGATCGAGCAGTTTATTGCCCAAGAGTATTGGGAAATTATTGCTTTACTGCGCAATGGTAAACCATTTTCCGCCAAACTGGTGCGAAAAGACGGCAAGAAGATCAAAATATCCACTGCGGCTGAGGCAGAAAGAATCAAAGAAGATCTTCAGCGGGCACAGATCGTTGTGGAAACGGTCACAGAGAAGCAGCGTCGCGTACATCCTCAACCACCATTTATTACGAGTTCGTTACAGCAAGCGGCATCATCCAATTTAGGGTTTTCTCCCCGCAAGACGATGCGGATAGCACAACAATTATATGAGGGAGTAACGATTGCAGGGGAGAATACCGGAATTATTACCTATATGAGGACCGACTCTGTGCGGGTCTCTACCGCTGCTCTGTCCGAAGCCCGTGCCTATATCAAAGATCAGTTCGATGAGCAATATCTTATCAAGACCGCTCGTCACTACAAGAACAAACGGAAAGCACAGGATGCGCATGAAGCGATTCGACCGACGTCACTGGCCCGCAGCCCGCAGCAGATAGCATCGTTCCTCTCTCCTGATCAATTGAAATTATACAAGTTGATCTTCGCGCGGTTCCTCGCTACGCAGATGACAGCGGCAATCTATCTCCAACGTAAAGGAGTGATTTCCGCTGATCAATATACCCTGGAGGTATTCGGCAGCAACTTACTCTTCGATGGATTTCAAAAGGCATTTACCCAATTTGCCCCTGAGACAAGGAAGATCGATGCAAAAAATAAAGCCGAACCTCTGTTTCCTGTCTGGTTGAAACAAGGCGATTCTCTGCTGCTTGAGAAAGTAGAAGCGATGCAAAAGTTCACCGAGCCACCTCGGCGGTTTACTGAAGCAGGATTGATTCGCCTGCTGGAAAAAGAAGGGATTGGCCGGCCCAGCACATACGCCTCCATCGTTTCCACCATTCAAGACCGGAATTACGTTGTCAAGGAGAAAGGAAGTCTGCGTCCCACCTTGCTCGGTCGCGTTGTAGCAGACTTCCTCGAAGAGCATATTCCTGAGACGGTAGCGATCGCCTTTACTGCTCATATGGAGGAAGATCTCGACCTCATCGAAACAGGAGAGATGGATCGAGTTACAGCGCTCAAAGAGTTCTACGAGCCATTCTCCCGCCAGATAGAGAAATTGAATGCATTGCTTGACCAACAGAAAAAGCCATTTCAAATCTTTGCCGACAGCCTCTGTCCGAACTGCAATGTGCCGATGGAGCTTCGCTATTGGAAAGGCGCCTATTTTCTTGGATGCTCCAATTATCCCCAGTGCAAAACGACTCAGAATTTGCCGCCAAGCCTTGATTACCGTTATGCAGAGAAGAGAGTAGAAGTTCTCTCCGTCCTGGAGAAATTGGATGATGCGCCGCAAAAGGACGTTATCTGCCCTAATTGCGGCGCTCAGATGACATTACAGCATGGACGATACGGCCGCTATCTCCGCTGTGAAAATTCTCAGTGTAAACAGACCCTCTCTGTCTCGACCGGTGTTGTTTGCCCTAATTGCGGTGTCGGCGAAATTGTGGAAAAATATTCACCCAAACGCAGACAAGTTTTCTACGGGTGTAACACTTATCCTGCCTGTAAATTCGCTATGAACGATATGCCGGTTAAAATCTGTCCTGACTGCCGGCAAGGGGTCCTTGTCAAAAAAGGAGACGCCCTTAAATGCAGCAATAAGATATGCGGATAAAAGTCCTACGGGATTGCTTCGCAACCCGGCGAACTCTACGAACTCAATGAACCCCTGCCCCGTGCAGTTCCCTGCCTTCGCAGGCCTGTCCCTGCGCAGGCAGGGGGACATGCCTACTACATGGGGCTACAAACCTTCACCTCTTTCTTAACCTCGTACCTCGTACCTCGTACCTCGTT
>DOHL01000071.1:2680-3267 GCA_003535305.1 Candidatus Acetothermia bacterium | reverse complement strand
TCGGATCGACCACGACGAGAAAACGGTTGAGCGCCGGAAGCGCTGCCCTCCGTAACTCTACTGTAGCGCCTGTTTCAGCGATTGCGATCAATTCACCCATCGTCTTTTCAGTAGCGACGAATAAGTGCTCCAAGGCGATCTGGGCGGCTAAACGCAACCCAGGAGTGACGCCTTCCACTGCCAATGCTTCCATCTCAGCAAGTGTCTTCACCTCTGCGTAGTGCCGCCCAAGGGCGATACCAGCAGCGAGTTGAATCTCCGGTACAAGTTCTCGCGTCGCCAGCCGTTCGAGCTCGGCAACACTCGTCCCCATCACTGAAAAGACCACAAGACCGACCAAAGATACGGCAACCAATCCAACCATTATTCTTCGATTCATTTATTTACCTCCTTTACAAAATGTCTACTTACCGTTCTTCTCTAACGCAACTTTGCGCGTCGCTCTTCTTCTTAATTTCTTTGAATCACCTCCTTAACTTAAATTTTAAGCTTACTTTAAGTATAGCATAATATCAATGCTATGTCAACCCCCAGACAAACGGCCGGCAGCTTCTGCCCATCTGTAATGTCAACATCCAGTCATTTTT
>DOHL01000071.1:2211-2352 GCA_003535305.1 Candidatus Acetothermia bacterium | reverse complement strand
TCAACATCCAGTCATTTTTGGCCCGTTTTTTCTCTCTGTAACTTTGCACGTCGCTCTTCTTCTTTGATGAATCACCTCCTAATAATATTTCTTATTAAGTATAGCATAATATCAATACTATGTCAACATCCAGTCATTTTT
>DOHL01000071.1:0-1903 GCA_003535305.1 Candidatus Acetothermia bacterium | reverse complement strand
TCAACATCCAGTCATTTTTGGCAAGGCTCACCATTCGGTAAATCGCTTCCCAAACCCACGCCGAGTGAACCCGTAGATGCTTGACATCGCTGTATCAAAGGACAATCTTCCGCCCAAAGATGACGTTACAGCCCATAGCTGTTGCATCTTCTCCGGGCCATATTCTTCCAAAAGATAACCGATCAATCCGGCGGCAATCGGGTAGACCATCTCATCAGGGAAGGAATCAAAATCGATGAGGTGAATGGGCCGACCGATAAGGATGAGATTAGACACCAACTGCTGCACATAATCGGCCTCAGGCAGTGAACTTAAATAATAGGCTAGGCCCCGGCGCAATAGGGAAGAGCGAGTCTGATCACGATATAGGTGAGCAATCACGTATTCAGCCACTCGATAGCGTAATTTCGCGCGCGAACAGATCTGCAGGACTCCCATGCGATGGTCTGTCCGTGGCCCGAGACCAGGAGGAGCATTGTAAAATATTATCAGTTGGTCAGCGGAAAAAGGGGTATCGCATAAGCCGAGCCTCTCTTTGAAATCAGCTACGATTGACTCGACCTCAGAGGGAGTGAAGGCGGTTACCTGAGAAGGAGAGTGGATACGCACTCCTGCAACATAATTAGTAGACCAATCTTGATAGATGCGCAGAAGATCACGGTAGTATCGGCCGTCGACGCCTCTGGCGACCGCTTGCTCTAGTTTTTTTTCCATTTCATCCCAGTTACCTAAAAGTAGGTGAATCCGTGCCATTTCCAACGAGGCCTCTGCCGCCTCTTCGCGCGCTGCTAAAGCTAAAAGAGCCATCGCTTCTTTCAGTCGACCTACTCTGATCAGCCCGCGGCCGGCCAAAAGACTCCATCCTTCATCTTGCGGTCCGATACCGACCAGCTGTTCCTGCCAACGTTCATTCAATCGGTCGAGCTCGTAACCGAAGACCAACTGAAGGTTTCGTTCTAAGGATCCCGGTCGCCACAAGCGCATCACCTGATCCAATCCACCAAGATAGTCGACAAGGAAAGATATGAACGACATGGCCATCACCTCTAAGTCATGCGTTACACCGACAGGCGGCGCAAATAGGGCGAAGATACGCCCTGCCCCTTCTAATCCCACATCCGCTGCCGCTGAAAACGGCGAACTGAACAGTTCATAGACAGTAGGGCGGAAATGTCCTCGTCCGGCAAGCAAGAGAAGGTCTTCCAGGCTCAACCGGAGAATCTCCGGCAAAGCTGCAACGGCAAGGTGGTGATCTCTTTGCGGATCAAGTATATATTGGATAATTCCATGGCGTAGCAATCTGCAGCGATTTTGGCCGAAGGTGAAGTCACCGATCATCTGTATAAATTCGCCGCGTGGATCTTCGCCGTATATGATATCGACCGGATTGCGATAGATGGGCGCTGTTCGGGGGCTTCGTCTCCGTGCGATAATCCTTGCTTGTGCGCGATGATCAGTATGGACAAAGACATTTATCCTCTCGGGCAGATCCGCCTGCACAGCGCCCGTTGAAACGAGCAATTCCTTCATAACGCCCTCGAGATATTCCACATGAGCACGAGCACGAGCCGCCACAGGAGAATCAGATGGATAACGAAGGGTAAACCATTCACCAGCAGTCGCCTCCAACGGCAGCTCCCCTCCCTCTACTGCCGGAACAACTCGGTAAAGAAAGAGATGCATAGCACCGATGCCCGCGGCAAAGAGAAGGATTGCGCCAATTACAGTATACAATTTTCGCATTTACTTTCACCCCTTCTTCAAGGTTTGATATAAATATATTAACCGCTATATTAACCGCTCGGTCAGCGCATTACAATTCAATATCTTGGCTCCCGATACTGGACACTGGACAACTCTCAAACCTTGCCTTTACGTACATATTCAGTAAAGAAATCGCTTG
>DOHL01000092.1 GCA_003535305.1 Candidatus Acetothermia bacterium | reverse complement strand
GGCATGTCCCTGCGAAGGCAGGGAACTGCACGGGGCAAGGGTTCAGTGAGTTCGCAGCTTCTATTTTCCTACGCAACCACTTAATCATTTACCTTGTTCCTCGATTCTCGAACCTTTCTTTACCACGAAAAACTGGATTTTTTACAGACAAGCCGAGACTTATAATCAATCTATATCGAATCGTTGCGGTGATTGCGCAACGTGAGGGTGAACCGCACGTGGATAGATCTTCAGTTTACGCAGCATTTTGCTGCCGAGCTTGTTCTTGGGAAGCATTCGGCGTACCGCCTCGTAAATCGGCAATGTTGGTCGTTCCTTGATTAGGCGACTGTACGGAATCTCCTTAAGGTTTCCTATATACCCTGTATGACGTTGATACAGTTTCTGGTCCCATTTTGAGCCGGTAAGCGCCACCTTTGCAGCGTTAACTACAATAACATAATCGCCTGTATCACAGTGTGGGGTATATACCGGTTTGTGTTTGCCTTGCAGAATAATGGCGATCGTGCTTGCCAATCGACCAAGGTGTTTACCGTCGGCATCTATCACACACCATTTCCGCTCCCACTTCGTGCCAATCTCTTCTTTTTTCGCCATATATGTCCGCTGTCTTGGTTTCATATTAAAAGGACTCCTTGAAAATTCACCATCTTTGTCATCTGAAAATAGAAGTATACTCGCGCTGCACTTGTCTGTCAACTGAGATATATGAAGCGAAGCGAAAATCCAGGGACAGAAGCCAAAAATTAGCGGTATTCAAATACGTTGTTACTCAGTCTCAAAATGTAACCGCCGGGGAATGACTTTCTTCTTCCACGCCATCTCAGCCAACAGATAGAGACCCCCGGAGACCAGTGAGTGCCCGCCGAGGACGACTGGAATATTAACTTCCGCAGCTTGCGCAGTGAAATCACACACCATTGGATCAATAATCTTTTCCTGCATAAACAAGTCCGAATAGAAACGATCGGCCCGCCGGGGAAGAGAGCGTTGGTAAGCAAAGATAGGCCGTGTGTCGATAACTACGCCATCAGCAACTTTCTCCAACTCGGCAAAGAATTGATCTTGAAGGTTATTCTTTTCCGAAGCGATATAAGATCCGATGATTGAGCGTATACCATCTGCTTTTCCTCTTTGATAGCTGAACATTCCTCGTCCTTCAGACAGGATATTGGTATTGCAGGCGACTCTCCTTTCCAGAAAGGACCAAGCATGGGGATTCACCCGTCCAATCACGTAAAGACGTGCCTTGCGCTGGGAGAGAAGGTCGATAATATGAGGTAAGTGGGGATGATCAATCCAAGTTGATGCGAGAAATTTTGCTATATGAGCGTTACTAATCCCAAAATTTTTGAGAAGCGCAATATCCGTAGGAGTATCAACATCAAACTGAGTTCCGCTATTGCGCGACAGCGAGAAAGACTCCCAATCAAGGTGCTCGGCGAGGAAAAAACCTAATAGATTATCAGTGGCGAGCATTTCAGCGCAAGCATACGGAACATCTGTAAAGGAAGGAGAGTTTCGCCTTGTTGTTGTAAAAGAGTCTGTTTTGCATGACAACTTATCTCTTTCTTCACACGCTATACGATCGAGTCTATTCAGCAATGATTTGCAATTGGATACAGCAGCAAAATCAACAGAGAAGAAGTTATTAAACAGCGCAGCATTCGCATCACGCCAGCAGAATGCAACGAGGTCCTGAAGTTGTTGATCATCAAGGAGGGCTCCGCTGCCGCTGCCGAAATAGATAAAACCATCTAAATCATATTTTTTTATTACCCGATGCAGAGTGCGGCCGAAATGGAACTTTTTTGCTGATTGCTCAACTTCGACCTTTAACCCCCAAGATCGTTCCAGCAAGGCAGGAGAGTCGGTTACAACGATGATAGCATCCAGCTTTAAGGGAAGAAGACGATCCACCAAATCGAAGATGATCGCCTCCTTGGCCTCATTCACTAATGCCTCGAGCGTATTTTGGCCGCTGAATCCGTGCATTATGATTGCTCCTATCACTATAAGATAATCATACATCGTAATGAATCAGCTATGCAAGCCAAAAAGGCATTAGGGTGAGAGTTGTAAAACAACATCCATGAAAGAGACCATTGAGGACGCTGAGGAGAGGAAGAAAGCATTTTTGGTACTGCCAAAAATAATATGAAAGGATTATGATAAACCACAGAGGCCACAGAGTAGATTTAGTTCTCTGTGGATCCGAGGTCACAGAGGGGAGGGATAAAGATATTTCACGAATCTTTAATAAGTCAAAATCTCTGTGTTCTCTGTGGTTAAATTTTTGACAATACCCATTTTTAAAATAAGGAGGGAACAGGGGAGACGGTTTCCCTCGCCCATACCGATTCGAACGGCAGCCTTCGGATTGGGAAAAATTAACGCCATCAAGGAGGTTAATTAACGTTACAAACCCTAATCCGTATGGGATGTAAACCCCTTATTGCGGCTGGTTCCGCGCCACGGACTCACACATGTTGCTTATCTCTTCCTCTGATGAGGATACAGCAAGATAAACCCACATGGCTCTCCCCTGTTGGTTGGTGGTGACTGTCTTGACCTTGCCTTAAGGTCGAGGCTATTATCACGCCGTTTATTTCATAATAAATCGAGGCGACTTGGCCACCCCAATTTATTCTTTACCATTTCTTTACCATATTTTACACAAATTATACTGCGAAACTTTTGTTTGTCAAGGAAAATGATAAGAAGTGGGCGGCAAGCAGTAAATAGCGACAGGAAGGGTAATAGGACTTTTAAAAATTTTCTCGCTCAGTTCTCCCGACATATTAACTGTGGTCAATGATGAAACTTTTTGCGTTTTGAACCGAATCATGAGCCCTGACCTTGAACTTTCGGGTTCGTTTCTCTGCGAATTCTGTTCGTAAAGTTGAAAGAGACATTGCCGATGCGTATCCTGTTATAGCAGAAAGGGCGGAAATAATTATGTATCTTTTCTTTTACCGGAGGTAACCGTGCAAATAGCACATATCAAGCAATTGCCGAACAAAATTGGCGAACAAGTAACACTGCGAGGTTGGTTGTACAACAAGCGTTCAAGTGGAAAAATTCAGTTTCTACAGATCCGCGACGGCACTGGCATCGTGCAGGGCGTGATCACTGCCGACCGATCAGCGCCGGAAGTTTTCCAATGCGCGCAGGCTCTTACCCAAGAATCATCGCTCATTATCTGCGGCACAGTACGCCAAGATAATCGCGCACCGAGCGGTTGCGAGATCGATATCACCGGCATCGATGTCGTCCATTTGAACAGCGAGCAGTTCCCGATCGAGCTCAAACAGCAGACACCACAGTATCTTATGGACCATCGCCATTTATGGATTAGAACTGGTAACCAAGTTCCAATTCTCAGAATCCGAGATGCTGTAATGCACGCCATCCGGCAATTTTTTTATGAATATGGATTTATCGCTACCGAAACGCCGATTCTCACTGGAACAGCGGTGGAAGGGACGACGACCTTGTTTAAAATGGACTATTTCGGTCGACCGGCATACCTGTCGCAGAGCGGGCAACTCTATCTGGAAGCAACTGCAATGGCTTTGGGGCGTGTTTATT
>DOHL01000151.1:8100-8241 GCA_003535305.1 Candidatus Acetothermia bacterium | reverse complement strand
CCGGGAAGTCTTATCTTGTCTATACGCTCTCTAATCCTGGTTTTATCAAGGATTCTCCCTACTACAGCAAGTCCTGAATGACTGACAAGTTGTTCTTTGCCCTGTACGATCTTGACTCTCATCCTCACTTCACCTCCTGGG
>DOHL01000151.1:0-7887 GCA_003535305.1 Candidatus Acetothermia bacterium | reverse complement strand
CGGCACAGAGCCTTGGAATGGTTTCAGCGCTGGTACAGCTGGGCCATCCGTACTCGGATTAAGCCGGTAAAGAGCTTTGCCAGAAGCCTCAAGACGCAGTTAAATGGGCTGTTGGCTCATTGCAAGCACAAGATCAACTAGACATTCACACTGTGAAGTATAGCACCCTGTCTGGAAGAAAGCCCGTTTGTGCCGCCGGTTGCTTCACGGATCCAGGTACTAACAAACAGCGCGAGCAAGGCTTGTTTTTACTCTGTCTTTCTGGTATAATATTGAAAATGGAGGTGAGTTATATGGGTCTAATGATCACTATACCGCTGTGGGCATTTCTGTTCTTTTGGTGGGTGTTCTGGATCGCTGCGTTTACAACGTGGTGGACTGGAGGCGTTCTTCCATAAGCGGCTGATTTGCGCGCGCAATAGTCAGACACATCACTTCGGGAGATATTGTTAGTTGGATTGCATCAGTGTCTCCCGTGCAATATTCTGTTTTTTATTCTTTATATTAGGAGGAAACTAATGAACCGTATTCTCTCTTTATTCTGCTTATTTGTTATCTTGGGAGGGACGCTGGTCTTTGGCGCGGACAATATTGGAACGATTGCGCAACGAACAGGACTCGACCGTGATCTTATCGGTCTGATCAGCGTGGAGATAGAGGGAACTACGCTCGCCTTAACGTTTATATATGTCAATGAGCGCACCTTGGCGAGCCGCATATCGCCGTTATTACGCCAACAGATCCTTCCCCATTTAGAAGCGAATGCGATAGTAGTGTGGGTCAGCGCCGATGCGGATATGTCATTTTCCCCTAATGAGCTTGTCTTTAGGCAACAGGGGCGGCAACCATTCAGTCCTGACAGAGAAGATTGGGCAACCGCACCTCCAGAGCCGTGGAAGATCAGAGCGCAGGAGGCAGCTGCTGGTTTACTGATAATGGGCGCGCGGATAGATCCTACGCTGCCGTTTTGGATTGAATTTCGCGGACAGACGACAGTGATCGAGCTGGAGGATCCTGTCCTTGTCTATGCTGAACCGCTGGATTATCCGGTAGTTGCGCCGCAGCATGTGCCGATCGATCTCGGCATGGAAGATCTCGCGCTTGCGGAAGCGTTCGGCATCACCGGCGAAGAGATCGCGCTGCTGCTCGGAATCGATTCCAGGTTGGTGCGGACTCTGTTCATTGGTCCAGCTGAGGAGCAGCTACAGATCGTCCTGATTCACCTTGCCGAGCAAGTTCGAGAAGCGCATCTCGGTCCTGGGCTTTTTGCCCAATTCGAGCGGTACATCGGCCGGGCATCGATTATGGTGTTGGCCTTCTCACGAACAGGAGCGAATTTCTCGCCGTGGAACTTCTGGGCGAGCCAAGGAGGACGTAATTACTTGCTCTTTGCTATTGCAAGGTTCACCGAACTTACTCCTGGTTTTATCCGTCCGGCACGCGATGGTCGAATAGAAGCCGGTGAAATGGCAGCGGGGATTATCATTCTCTACCGCTGGATAGATCCCTCTCTGCCGTTTACTGTCAATTACCATACGGAAAAGGTCGAGTTTTTACCGTTGGATTAGTTTGCGGTTACAACATGCATTGACAACAATATATTTCAGTATCATTGCGAGGGTACAGCTACCGGATCAAGCTGCAACAATCTCGGAACAAAAAAGGTGAGAAACACGAATGGAGGTTGTGAATCCATGCTCTATGCGCTCTGCCATATGAACCCAACGAACTCCTGCCCCGTGCAGTCCTACTTCATGGGGCTACGAACCCAACGAACCCTATAAAATCTTTGCGCCTGAATAATTACCTAAAGGCCACATCAAGGAGATGATAAAAATGAAGTATGTCTTACTGCTAAGTTTAGTCTTAGCCATCATAATTCCTGTCTATAGTTTCGCACAGGTAGAGGAGATTAAACCGGGGAGGGCAATCCTCGAACACATTTTAGAGTTCATCTATACTGCGGCACATTGGATCGGCCAGGGAATCGTCAATCTGATAGGGATGATCCTCCCAGCAGTGGGAATTCCTGAGGAGATTATCAATCCGATTGGTTTTCTCGCTCTATTGACGATCTTCCTTGCAGTGGCAGCAGTGGCGAGAAAGGTTGTTTGGTTCGTTGTGACAGCCGGATGGGTATTGATAGCGATCCGGTTGATCATCGTCATCATTGAGACTTACTGGTAAGAGAGTAATTCCTTCACCCTCTCTGGTGAGGCAGGGTAGTGATCCAATCGGCGGCCGACAGCGTGGGAGATCGCATTTGCCACTGCGGCATGGGAGGCCATCAGAGGAACTTCTCCCAACCCCTTCGCACCGAACGGCCCAGCAGGGTAAGGATCTTCAACGAATTCGACGACGACTGCCTGCGGTATATCAGCGATAGTGGGAATCCGATAGGCCGTCAGCCCGTCGGTCAAGATCTTCCCTTCGCGGCTGATCATCTCCTCTGTGAGGACATAGCCGATTCCCTGCGCGATCCCTCCCTCTACCTGTCCGGCTGCGGTCTGTGGGTTGATGATCTTCCCTGAGTCGTGGACAGCGATAAACCGTTCCACCGAAGTTGCGCCGGTGATGAGATCGACTTCCACCTCTGCGATATGAGTGGCGTAAGAATAGACAAAGTAGGCATTACCATAACCTTCTTCCATCTGCCAATCGACTGGCTTGCCTTCGGCCCATCCCAAAGCGCCCATATTGATATTCTCCATCCACATATGACGAGCGATCTCGTTGATACGCGCCGTGATCCCTTCTTCAGTATTAATATTGAGTTCACCGGCAACCGCACTTATGCGCCGGCGTAGTCTTTGCCCGGCATCGATGATCGCCAGACCAGCGATCGTTGTAGTGCGTGAAGCAACGGTCGGTCCACTGTCAGGAACACGCGAGCTGTCCACCGGAACGAGCTGCACCCGATCGATTGCCACCTTCATCGTCTCGGCAGCGATCTGAGCAAGGACGGTCATCGCCCCTTGCCCCATCTCTGTATTACCGACTGCAACACTAATCGAACCATCTGGTTCGAGTTTGATATACGCGCCGGCCTTTTCCAACATCGGTGCCTTGCCGCCCATACCCACTCCGTACATCACAGTGGAGATGCCAATGCCGCGTCGCTTAGCATGGTGAGAGGAGTTTGATTTCCTTATTGCCGCAAGGCGATCCGACCACTTTACGAGGTCGACCGCCCGCTTGATCGTCGTCTGTAAGCCGACACTCTCATGTAATCTCTGTCCTGTGGCTGTCTTATCACCAATTACCAATGCGTTCCGCTTGCGGATCTCCACCCGGTCGATTTTCAGCTGGTCGGCAAGACGGTCGATCTGTGATTCTTGCGCGAAGATGACTTGCGGACTGCCGAAGCCGCGAAACGCACCACAAGGGACTGTATTGGTAGCAACAGAGTAGCCATCGACCTTAACATGTGGCACACGGTACGGACCGGCAGCATGGACAATTGCACGCCACAGCACTGCGGAAGAGAGGGTCTGATAAGCGCCGGCATTGTAAAAGAATTCCATCTCCACTGCTGTCAATATGCCATCACGTTTGGCGCCGGTCCGGCAGATAAGAGTGGCTGGGTGACGTTTGCTGGTGGTGGTGATATCCTCTTTGCGTTCATAGACAAGTTTTACCGGACGGTTGCTCTTCCATGCCAACAGCGCAGCCAGTGCGCCGATTTGCGATGGGACATCTTCTTTGCCGCCGAATGCCCCGCCGATCGCTGTGGCGATCACTCTCACTTTGGCGAGAGGCAGACCAAGGACCTGTGCTACTGCCGCCTGAACATAGAACGGGCATTGGAGCGAGCCGTAGAGAGCGATTCCGCCCCCTTCTTCTGGCACAGCGATCATTCCCTGCGTTTCCAGGTAAACATGCTCATGGTAGCCGACATGATACTCTCCCTCAACGACCACGTCGGCTTCGGCAAAGCCGCGATCGATCTCTCCTTTACGAACACGCATGTGGTTGAAGAGATTACCGTTCTCACTGACTGCAGGTTGAGCAACGCGTGGTGCTTCCGGCGCCAGGGCAATGCGAGGTTCGAAGACAGCCGGCTGATCGACGTATTCGATTGTGGCCCGACATGCCGCCTCTTGTGCACTACGCCGGTCGGCAGCAGCAACAAGAGCGATCGGCTCTCCGATATAGCGGACGATCTCCGCTGCCAATACCGGTTGGTCATCATAAATCACATGAACGACATTTTCGCCCGGAATCTCATCGGCTGTGACAGTACAGAGAACATTAGGATGAGAGGTGACTGGGCTAAGATCGACTCTTTTCAGGCGAGCATGAGGACGCGTGCTGCGGATCACGCTGCCATAGAGCATAGAAGAGAAGATGAGATCATCAGCGAATTTCGCTTTACCGCGCGCCTTATCTTCCGCGTCGAAGCGAACCACTTCTTGGCCGACTACTATCGGCGCCGACGCAATCAAAGGTTCTTGCACTACAGACGCCCTCTCATCGTCAACGCCAATATCGCTTTCTGCACATGGAGGCGGTTCTCTGCCTGGTCGTATACGAGCGACAACGAGTTGTCGCAGACTTCGTCGTCTGCTTCATGGCCGCGGTCGATCGGCATACAGTGCAGGAAGTACCCTGGGAGTCCATACTTTTGCTGCTTTTCCGCGGTATAAATCCAGTCTTTGTACTTTCCGGCCATCTCTATCTCTGCCTCTTTGCCGATCTCATACCGCTGCGGCGACATCCACCCACGGGGGTAGACGACCGTTGCACCATCAACTGCTCTCTCCATCTCATGCGTGATCGTGAATGACCCTCCTGCTTGGCGGGCATATTCTCCGGTCAGTGCTCTCACATCAGGGTCAAGGTCATACCCTTGTGGATGGGCGAGGACGACCTCCATTCCATAACGGGCTGCGATCATCGCCGTTGACTGGATCGATCCCCATGAGCGGACCCACGGTGAATAGGCCCATGTGATGGCCAATTTCTTGCCGCGCAGATCGCCTACTTTCTCCTGCATCGTATACAGGTCAGTGAGTGCTTGACATGGATGGTAGACATCCGATGCCATATTGATCACCGGCGCCTTGGTATGACGGGCGAATTCATACAGAATCTTCGTCCCTTCGCCATAAGCAGAGACTTTATCTTCCAGCAGGCGGATTCCGATTCCATCACAATAGCGATCCATCACTTTAGCGGTATCAGCGATCGTCTCTCCTGCTCCCGGCTTCTTCTCCAGTGAAATCCGCATTGTGGCTGCTTCGATGAATTGAGAATGGCCACCTAATTGAGTCATCGCAGTTTCAAATGACTGACGCGTCCGCGTCGAAGTGTTGAAAAAGAGCATGAGAAATGTTTTGTAGTTTAGATGCGGTGTCGACGCCCCGCTGTAGTATCGTCCTTTGATCTGATCGGTTACACGCAAGACGATATCCAATTCATCTTTTGTCCAATCTTTGATGCTGATCAGGTCTTTGCCGAATAAATTAAACCAACTCATCGCCGCCTCCTTACCGGGCCATGATGAGAGCCATGATTCCTTTCTGGCCGTGGAGCCGATTGGCCGCCTGATCGATTACGACTGAACTCGGACCATCGATCACCTCATCAGTGACCTCCATGCCGCGGTCTGCCGGCAGACAGTGCATATAAATAGCATCATCGGTCAGCGCCATCTTCTCTGCAGTGCAAATCCAGTCTTTATTAGCTTGGAATACCGCATTTGCTTTGTCAAAGTCAACGGGCGTTCCATCGATTGGCTGAACTGTCCATGCTTTCGGATAGACAACAGCGGCATCTTTGAACGCCTTGTCCATATCATGGCAAATTTCGAATGATCCATTGTGGCGCACTGCTCTTTCTTTCGTCTCTGCAATGATCATCGGGTCAAGGTCCAATCCTTGGGGATGAGCAAGAACGACCTCCATTCCCATCATTGCTGCGCTGAGGATCGCGCTTTGAGGAACGGCAAGTGGTTTTTCCACACTTGCTGAGTAAGCCCATGACATGACGAACTTTTTCCCTTTCAGATCATTGCCTAATTTCTCTTGCATCGTCATTATATCGGCTACAGCTTGACAGGGATGGAACATATCGCATTCCATGTTGATTACGGGAATACGCGACCACGCAGCGAACTCTTTGACGATCCGATTTCCTTTGCCATAACTCCAGCCGGTCGGCTTGCCGTAGATACGGATCGCTATGGCATCGCCCATCTCCGCAAGGACGCGGGCCACGTCGCTGATCCGCTCAGTAGAGTACGCTCTCTCTTCTCCTTTCAATGCCGGAGTGTATACTGCTCCTGGCTGAAGAAAATGAGCGTGGCCACCTAATTGGGTCATTCCTGCTTCAAATGAATTGCGGGTGCGCAGTGATGTGTTATAAAAGAGCATGAAGAGTGTCTGTGCATCGAGAAGTTTATGCGGTTCCCTGTGAAGATACTTCTGCTTGAGGTCGTGCGCTGCAGCAAGGATTGCATCGAGATCCTCGCGATCGAAATCGAGTAATGTGATGAAATTTTTTCCGCGTAAATCTGTACTTGTCATTAATAAGCCTCCTTAATCTTTGGTAATCGTCGTCCCTGCTCGTCCCTCCAATGCAGCGAATGCATTGTGGTGAGAGGTGATGATCGCCTTTTCGCCGCCAGATTCGACAAACCGCAGAGCGGCTGATACCTTTGGCCCCATCGATCCAGGGGCGAAATGGCCTGCAGTATAATACTTTGCAGCCTCGGCAGCAGTTATTTGCGACAGCGCCTTCTCTTGCGGTGTCTGATAATAGAGCTTGACCTGATCGACATCGGTGAGAATAAGGAGTATCTTCGCCTCTACATTCTCTGCTAATCGTTCAGCAGCAAAGTCTTTGTCGATGACGGCATCGACCCCTGCGAGTCGTCCCTTCTGATCGATCACCGGGATCCCGCCGCCGCCGGATGCGATGACGATCGTTCGCGCATCGAGAAGTTGCTTGATCACTATCTGCTCCTGTATCTTTATCGGATCAGGGGAGGGGACGATGCGGCGCCAGCCGCCACGCGCGTCCTCCTTCATATGATATCCCTTCTCTTCCTTGATCCGTTGTGCTTCTTCCTGTGAATAGAATGGTCCTACCGGCTTGCTCGGGGCAGTAAATGCTGGGTCGGTAGAATCGACGACTACCTGCGTGACGATGGCAGCGATCGGGATATCGCCGCGTCCGTGCTCGGTAAGGACATTACCCAGACTTTGCTGGATCATATATCCGATCATTCCTTGGGTCTGAGCGCCACACACATAAAGGGGCATCGGCGTTATCTCATCTTTGGCGATCTCATTTTGCAATAGAAGATTGCCCACCTGTGGGCCGTTACCGTGCGTGATAACGATCTTATACTTACCACTTAAGACCATCTGTACTAGTTGTCGCACAGTGGTTTCCACACTTACTAATTGCTCTTCGATTGTTCCTTTCTCGCCTCGCTTGAGGATCGCATTTCCCCCCAGTGCGATGACGACGATTTTCTTATTGGACATTAAATCACCCGTTAGTTTGTGTGTTTGCGAAGTTATGAATTTACCGGAGCGTTGCAAAGACGCTTAAAGTTTTTAAACCACGATAAAAATGAAAGAAATGCAAATTTTACTTTACTACTCTTTTTCTCTTCGCTGTTACTGTGAATTATACAGTCCCTTGCTGTCTTATTCCACTCCAAAAACGGAGTGCAGTCTTCACGGGGGCCGTGCCCCCTACTACAAATCTGTGGTTCAGAGAAAAATAACGGGTAACCACAGGGGCTGCCCCGTGCAGTTCCCTGCCTTCGCAGGCCTGTCCCTGCGCAGGCAGGGGGACATGCCTACTTCATGGGGGATTGCCTCTTCCGGGCTCATTTCAAGGACGGCTTTACCGGACATGCCTACTTCATGGGGG
>DOHL01000025.1 GCA_003535305.1 Candidatus Acetothermia bacterium | reverse complement strand
CATTCTGCGGGGTTTCGTAAAATGTGCCGAGGCACTTGTGCCAGATAGGGTGGATCCCAAGTTGATTCTGGGGGTGTGCGTGTCCTGTGAAATAGCTAAACAGGGCGTTGAAGTAACAGGGCTACCCTTGGATGTAAGAGTCGATCCCCACTTGTTCTTCATGGACTGAGGAGGCTGTAAGATGATCAAGGTTCTCATAGGAAATCTATTCGAGTCTAAAGTGCAAACTTTGGTCAACACTGTCAATTGTGTGGGGGTTATGGGGAAAGGTATTGCCCTTGAATTCAAGAAGCACTTTCCCGACATGTTCAAGGATTACGTTAGCAGGTGCCAATCAGGGCAAGTAAGGTTAGGACGTCCCTATCTTTACAAACGCCTTGTGCCCCCATGGATCCTCAACTTCCCGACCAAGGACCACTGGTGTTCTATGGCTAACCTGAATGATATTGTTCGTGGGCTAGAATATTTGTTCCAGCATTACAAAGAATGGGGGATCGAGTCCCTAGCGGTTCCACCGTTAGGGTGTGGTCAAGGGCAGCTCGAATGGAGAGTCGTCGGCCCAACACTCTACCGGTACTTGAAGCAGATGGATATTCCGGTGGAACTTCACGCCCCTTACGGTACTCCTCACCAAGAGCTTCGCCCGGAGTACCTCGAAAAAACCTCCGTTGTCCCCACATCAATGCCAAAGCCAGAATGGATCGAGCCCGCTTGGGTAGCTTTAGTTGAGATTCTTGAGCGAATCAAAAAGCAACCCTACCACCCGCCAGTAGGCAGAACAACCTTTCAGAAGATTGCCTATGTCGCAACTGAAGAAGGCCTGCCTACTGGACTAGAGTTTCAGAAAGGGAGCTTCGGTCCGTATTCACGGGATCTGAAGCCACTAATCACCCGCTTACTGAACAACGGATTGATCTCGGAGAAGCGTCTCGGGCGGATGTTCGCTGTCCAAGTCGGCCGAACCTTCCAAGACGCTAAAAAGGTCTACTTGGAGGCATTGAATCGCTGGGATCCGATTATCGAAAAAACTGCTGATCTATTCATGCGCATAAATACTTCCCAAGCGGAAATCGCGGCGACCATTTTGTTTATCGCTAAATCACTACAAAAATCCAAGGGCGAGCAACCCACGGAACGTGAAGTCCTAGATGCTGTCATGAGCTGGAAACAACGCAAAAGGCCGCCGCTCAATGAAGAAACGGTGGCGTTATCCATCCGGAACTTGGCCGCTTTGGGTAGGTTAGATGTAAAGGCTAGCGCTGATTTACCCTTACCCAAGGAGGCTCTTCTGAATGTCTAGCTGTAGTTGTCTCCGACTAATTGCAAGCTGTCACTCCCATCCCGAATGTATTTTCAAAACAGAACCCGAAGGTAGTGGATTTAAGAGTTTAGTAACGATTGGGGAAGAAGACTTGTATGGTCCAAGATAATCGGTCCCGCATAGAACGCATCGTTGAAACCAATGCGACCTTTTTGCGTGTTCTTGCTGGACCAGGTACAGGGAAAACCTATGCCCTTACAAGAAGAGTAGCGCGCCTGTTCCGCGATGGTGCTGCACCTGAACGTATGCTTGTATGTACCTTTACACGAACGGCGGCACGTGACCTTGAGACTGAGCTTTCGCATCTGGGAGTGGAAGGGGTAGACAAGATCAACACGGGGACGATTCATTCGTTTTGCTTTCATCTATTAGCACAATCAGACGACCTAGAACTCACTGGTCGAGTTCCCCGGGCGCTCCTTAGTTTCGAAGAGTGTTTCCTGCTAGAAGATCTAAAAGGAATGGGTTTCGGCGGGATTCGAGATAGAAGAAAGCGTCTTCAGGTTTTCAATGCAGCTTGGGCACGATTACAGACTGACGATCCAGGTTGGCCTCAAGATCCGGTTGATAGGACCTTTCAGTTAATACTGTTAGGATGGCTCCGTTTCCATGAAGCCATGCTTATCGGCGAACTTGTCCCTGAGACTCTCCGCTACCTTCGTGACAATCCCCTGTCGCCATATCGCAGAGCTTTTGATCATGTGTTGGTCGACGAATACCAGGATTTGAATCGAGCCGAGCAAGTGCTTCTCGACCTCCTTGCTGAGGGCGGGACACTCACTGTCATTGGCGACGAAGATCAGTCGATCTATTCATTCAAGTATGCTCATCGCGAGGGAATTTCCCAGTTTGCCATTTTTCATCCCAACACACATGATGAGGATCTCATAGAGTGTCGGAGATGTCCTCATATCATCGTAGAAATGGCAAATGAACTTATCGCAACTAACGGTAACAGAGAGTCACGAACACTACGAGTTAGGCCCGAAAATCCGGAAGGCGAAGTATATGTCCTCCAGTGGAGGAGCATTGAGGAAGAGGCAGGGGGTATTGCAGAATTCATACGTACTCGTCTTGATGCCGGGGACATAGAAGCAGGGCGGATTCTTGTCTTAGCTCCTCGGAGGCAGTTTGGTTACGCAACCTGAGATGCTCTCAACAATCTCGGGGTTTACGCCCACAGTTTCTTTCATGAGGAAGCACTAAAAGGCAATCCCAAAGAACTTACGGAGAGCGACGCACAACAAGCATTTACCCTTTTGATGTTACTATCAAATGGTGAGGACCGGGTTGCGCTGCGCTGCTGGTGTGGATTCGGAAGTAGTTCGTTACACACCAGAGCTTGGGGAAGATTGAGATCTCATTGCGAGGAATCCGGCGAATCACTCGGAATGGCACTGAAACGTTTGGCTTTTAGTGATCTATCCCTCTCCTATACTAGAGAACTTGTCATGAATTATCAAGCACTACAACAAAAGCTAATGGAATTACAGGACTTAGTCGGTGAAGGCTTGGTTGACGCTCTGTTCCCTGCTTCCGAACAGTGGGCGGACACATTCCGGTCGCTAGCTGCCACTATCAACGGTGATGATTTCGATGCTGAAACGCTGCGAGAGGTTCTCCGGACAGGCATCACCTAGCCTGAACTACCAACAGATGTAGATTACGTGCGCGTGATGAGCCTGCACAAGTCAAAAGGTTTGACGGCAGAGCTTGTAATAGTCGTTGGCTGCATAGAGGGCCTGATCCCGTTTGTGAAATCCAATCTTCCGCTTGCAGAGCAAGCCCGGATGTTGGAAGAGCAGCGACGGCTGTTCTATGTTGCCATCACAAGGACGCGGAACATTCTGGTCTTGTCGAGCGTCACCGAGTTGCCACGCAACTTGGCATACCGGATGGGGGCAGAGGTCCGAGGTGGCAACAGGACGCATGCGAAGACTATCGCATCTCGCTTCCTGTCTGAACTTGGTCCCGCGAGGCCGGAAGCAGTACCAGGCACTTTGGTGGTAAAAGCACAATGACGATGTACGACGGAACTGGAAACGAGAAAGAGACCTGCCCGCGCCTAATCGAGGTCGCGCTCCCGATTCGGGAGATCTCGGCGGAGAGTGTGTGGGACAAGAGCTTGCGGTATGGGCATATCTCCACGTTGCATCTTTGGTGGGCGCGGCGGCCGCTACCGGCATCCCGCGCCGTGGTCTTTGCCTCCCTCGTCCCAGATCCAGATGATCCAGCTTGTCCCGAGGAGTTCCGCCAAGCGGTAAAGCAGTTTCTCAAGGACGAAGTTCCTTCAAAGCTCAAGTGCTACGCCCGCGGGCGAAATACTGTCCCTGATGAAGATCCATACCGACCCTATGCCGGCGTTCCGGATACCCTGCGCAACCGCCTGCTCATGTTCATCGCTAAATGGTCGCCAGAATCGCTTGCGTTCAACGTGGGGAAAAGTGGAAAAAACCGGAGCCCAAGGAGCTTCTCGATAATCGCTCCCTTGTGAAATGGGAGACATCTGATCCCGAGAATCCGCAGGGTCGGGAAATCCTCCATATTGCCCGCGAGCTGGTGAGGGCCGCCAATGGAGGCGAACCCCCTACGGTCCTCGATCCCTTTGCCGGGGGTGGTGCGATCCCGCTGGAGGCCGGGCGGATAGGATGCCGCGCAATAGCCAATGACTATAACCCAGTCGCCTACCTCATCCTGCGTGCCACGTGTGAATTTCCGCAGAAGTACGGCAGGCCGGGGAAGGTCACCCTCACCCCAGCCCTCTCCCACCGGGAGAGGGAATATTCTCGTCCCTTAGTAAAGGATCAACAAGAGGAGCGCGACGTCTCGAACGTACTGGTCCATGACGTCGAGAAGTGGGCCAACTGGATCCTGGAACGCGCGCGGGAGAAAATCGGGCATCTCTATCCACCGGGCAAAGACAGTAGGCCGGTGATCGGCTACCTCTGGGCACGCACGGCCCCTTGTTCCAACCCTTCCTGCCGCGCTGAGATACCGCTTCTTCGCAGCCTCCTTGTCTGCAACAAGAAGGATAAAGAAGGTGGCTCTTGCCATGGATATTGACTCATCTCCATCTGAGAGGGGCCAGGGGGTGATTTCTCCCTCTCCCACAGGGGAGAGGGAATATTAGGTTTAGAATCGCCAGGGGCAAAGACATCGAGCGCACAAATGGGACGATGCAGAACCGAGGCAACGTGCAATGTCCATACTGTGACCAGATTACTCCGGTCGCAGATCTCCGTGCCGCCGGGCAGGCCGGTCACATGGGAGAGCGGATGGTCGCCGTGATCGTCGAAGGAAGGAACGGGAAAGACTACCGACCGGTTGAGGAGGCGGATCTTGCCACATTCCGT
>DOHL01000005.1 GCA_003535305.1 Candidatus Acetothermia bacterium | reverse complement strand
GAATATGGGGATCTGCGTAGCGTGTATGGTCCGCGACATCTCTGGCGCAGTGGGACTACATCGCGCCCGAGCAGTGCAATATATTCGACCGGAGATCATCGGATTCGTTCTTGGAGCACTGTTCGCCGCGCTTGCAGCACGCGAATTCCGCGCCCGCGCAGGATCAGCGCCGATTGTCAGATTTATGTTAGGCTTCTTCGTCATGATCGGAGCATTGGTCTTTCTCGGATGTCCCTGGCGAGCATTGCTGCGCTTGGCAGGTGGCGATGGGAATGCAATTCTCGGCCTGGTAGGCATGACAGCAGGAGTAGGGATCGGGATTTTATTTATTAAATCTGGATTCAACTTAGGGCGTAATTACACAACCCGTGTGGCTACTGGGCTGATCATGCCAATAATAATGGTCGGTCTGCTTGTACTTCTTCTGTGGCGACCACTTCTGTCAAGCGGAGTCATCTTCTTTAGTGAGACAGGGCCGGGCGCGCAGCACGCACCAATTATCATCACGCTGCTCATTGCAATGACGATCGGGTTTTTAGCCCAACGGACTCGTTTTTGTACAATGGGAGCGATCCGCGATCTGATCTTGCTCAAAGACAACCATCTGATGAGTGGAGTTCTCGCGCTCTTGGGAACAGCGTTCCTTGCCAACCTGGTGCTGGGACAGTTCTCTCCCGGCTTTGCCGATCAGCCGGTCGCTCATACCGATCATCTGTGGAATTTCGGGGGGATGGTCTTGGTCGGCCTTGCTTCGGTATTGGCCGGCGGTTGTCCAGGCCGGCAACTCTTCCTCTCCGGCGAAGGCGATGGAGATGGAGTGGTCTTTGTGCTTGGAATGTTCAGCGGGGCCGCCTTTGCCCATAACTTTGCCACAGCCAGCTCTTCTGCCGGGCCGGCAGCATGGGGGCCGATAGCCGTTATTATCGGATTAATCTTCTGTCTAATAATCGGATTCAGTATGCGTGATTCATAAGGGAGGTAAAGATGGCGGAACAGATAGATCTATGTGGACTTTCCTGCCCACTACCCGTTGTTAAAACAAAGAAAAGATTGGTAGAGTTACAGCAAGGCGTACTGGAGGTTGTCGTTGACACGGCAGTTGCTCAAGAGAATATCACCCGGATGGCAATCAATGATGGATGGAAAGTTGACGCTATCGAGCAGGACGGAAAATATCAACTTACGCTCTCCAAAAATAGATGATATACCTCGATAATGCCGCCACATCGTGGCCTAAACCGCTGCAGGTGAGCCGGGCGATGGATGCCTTTCTCACTGATGTGGGAGGTAGCCCCGGTCGATCGAGCCACCGTCTTGCAATCGAAGCAGGGCGGATTGTCTATCATGCGCGCGAACTGCTGGCCGAGCTGTTCGCTGTCAATGATCCGTTACGTATTCTTCTGGGGCCGAATGCAACCTATTTTCTTAATCTCGCCTTGCACGGACTGCTGCGACCGGGTGATCATGTAATAACGAGCAGCATGGAGCATAACGCCGTGATGCGGCCATTACGTTATTTAGAGCGATGCGGAGTCGATCTAACCGTCCTCCGATGTTCAAAACAAGGAGAACTCAATCCATTGGAGGTCACTCGCTCAATTCGGCCGCAGACAACGATGATCGTTTTAAATCACAGTTCCAATGTAACCGGCGGGATACTATCAATAGCGCAAATGGGACAGATCGCCCGCAAACACAATCTCATCTTCCTCGTCGATGCGGCACAGACAGCAGGTGTATGGCCGATCGATATAGAGAAAGAATCTATCGATCTGTTGGTCTTCACCGGCCACAAAGGCCTCTATGGGCCACCGGGCACCGGGGGGATGGTAGTGGGAGAGCATGTAAAGTGCGACGCTATGCCTCCATTGATCCTTGGAGGGACAGGGAGCCGTTCATCCGAGGAAGAACAGCCTGATTTTCTCCCTGACCGCTACGAGAGCGGTACACCAAACACCGTCGGTTTAGCCGGTCTCGCTGCCGGAATAGAATATCTGTTCGACAAGGGAATCGAGAATATCCAACATCAAAATGCGCAGCTCACTGCGAAACTGCATGGTGGCTTGGCTGAGATACCACGGGTAGTCATATATGGAAAGCCTGACTTCACGAGCCGTACAGCGATCGTCTCGTTCAATATCAACGGCCTTGCTCCGTCGGAAGTCGGATTACGGCTCGATGAGGACTACAACATTATGTGCCGCGTCGGCCTTCACTGTGCGCCGGCGGCTCACAAGACAATCGGCACTTTCCCAATAGGGACTGTCCGGTTCAGTTTAGGACTCTACACCACCGACCATGATATTGAGCAGGCAATCATGGCGGTAACTGAGATCGCCCGAAGCGTAAAATGAACGATGTGATACTTTTTTATTCAACGAATGTTGCCCTTAAGATGGAGAAATTGGTAAAGGCAGGCGGTATTACGGCAAAGTTGATCCCTGCGCCACGCCATCTCTCCTCTGATTGCACCTTTGCCTTGCGATTTGACCGGCGCCGGCGTGCCGCGGTTGAGAGAATATTACATAACAATGAAATCGAACACGCTGGAATCCATCCATTAGATCGATTTTGACCATAGTTTGATAGCTTGTTGTATGTACATATTCAGTAAACCC
>DOHL01000050.1 GCA_003535305.1 Candidatus Acetothermia bacterium | reverse complement strand
TACGCATAAAGAAGAGAATCCATGGAATACCCCATGCAGCATGGACCAAAATCAACCCGAAGTGTGTATTAAGCAGCCCTACATCCTTCATTATACGAAAGATTGGTATGGCGATCATCTGCTGGGGAATCGTCATCAAAATAACGATGGTGATGAACAGATAATTCTTGAGCGGAAAGCGGAAGCGGGAAAACCCATAAGCAGCGATCGCGGCGACCAGGATCGGCACGATGGTCGCTGGGATAGCGACTCTAAGCGAATTGAGCATTCCTTCCGCCAGCGGAGCAGCCGCATGGTTCCAAGCGCCAATGAAGTTTTGAAAAGTCGGCGTAAAGGGATCAACACGCCACCATCCACGGATAATCTCTGCCATAGGTCGTATTGCAGCCATGAAGACGCCGAGGAAGGGGACTATCCATATCAGTGCGATGACCCATACCATTACATGGATCAAAAGAGTCGCTGCAATCTTCCTTTTCATTGGCTTTCCCGCCACGCTGACCGGATCATCGGTGTAGCAGCGACCATCGCCAAAAACATGAGAACGGTCGCCACAACGGCAGCGCTGTTGAATTCCAGATGGCGGAAGGCGTAAAAGAACATCTGCAACGCCAATACATTCGTTGCGCCTCCCGGCCCTCCCATCGTTGCTGCATAAACGATATCGAAGATTCTAAGGTTCCAAAGGAGAGTCATCGTCACCACAACGGTGGTGATCGGTTTGAGCATCGGAATAGTTATTTTAAAAAAGATACGCTGCGGTGTGGCTCCGTCTATTTGAGCGGCTTCGTTGAGTTCTTTTGGAATCGTCCCCAATCCAGCTGAGTAGAGCACCATGCTGAAACCGGTCCATATCCATACTGAGCCTAAAATCAGCGCGATCAGAGCTGTGTCAGGATGCGCGGTCAGCGTTCGCGGCGCTACACCGAAGATGCTGAACACTGCCGGAACTATTCCCGCTCGTCCGTCGAAGATGAACCGGAGAAGTACTCCTGCGATGATCATCGGCGTGACCATACCTAAAAAGATCACTGATTTGATTATCACCTTGCCCTTGACGTGCCGCAGAATAACTGCCAGCACCAGGCCGAGAAAGACAGTCAGCGGCAGATGGATCAACGTCCAGAGAAGATTGTGAGGCAGGGCGCCGAAAGCGAACCCGCGGGCAAAACCGCGTGGATTGACGATCTCTCTCCTTGTTAAGATATCCGCATAGTTAGATAAAAAGACAAACTCCCCTTCAGGAGAGAGGAAACTGAGATAGATCGTGTTGACCACAGGATAGACGACGAAGATAGAGAGCAGGGCAAGCGCTGGAATAAGGAAGAGAGAACGAGAAAGCTTCTGTTTCATACGCAGTAATCGCCTCCTTGCCGGCTGACAAAAATAATAGCAGGGGGAGCGTGTACTCCCCCTGCAGCTTTTAAATTATTGAGCCTTCTCCTCAAGTATCTCGAGCACCTCAGGGAGCATCTCCGGTGCTACCCACAGAAATTTCAATTGATCCCAGAAGGCGAGCTGGAACGCTCCGCCGATGGTGTCATCCAAGTCCGGCAGCGCTACCATATCGACCAGCAGACCAGCTACCATTGCATCAACCGGTGGATAGGCCTCCAGCGGGACCTGGATATACGTGGCCAGATGGCCGCCTTCACCAACCTGGATCACTTGACCGCGCGTAGCAAGGAAGTTGATCAGCTCCTTTGCCGCTGCTGGTCGTTGTGTATAGGCGGGAATGAACGCATAGTCAATACCGAAGACTATTCCCTCTGTTCCCGGAAGAGCAAAGACTCCCAAATCCTCAGGATCTTCGACCATCCCGGTTAGCCAGCTTCCCATATTGAAGAGCCCGTAATCGTTGCCCCACCACAGTGCCTTAGCCATGGTCCATTCAGTCGGCTCACCGAAGTGTCCGGCCTCAAGGAGCGGTACCAATCGATCGGCGAAGATCGCTTCAACGATCGGATCTGTCCAGGCGATCTCACCGGCGATGAGCGCTTTGTGGAGCTCAGGCCCACCAAATGCGATCAGGAAATGCTCGGCGATATCAGAGAGCGGCCAGCCGACACCGTTTCCACTTGCGATCGGCGCAACTATCCCCGGTATCTGGGCGATCTCCTCCAATAGAGCAACGAATTCCTCCCAGGTCGCAGGTTCAGCCAAGCCGTGCTCTTCGAAGAAAGATCTCCTGTACCAAAAACCAGGCTTCACTTTGCCGGTGTATGCTATGCCATACAGTTGATCATCAATCGTCATCGGATCCAATGCTCCGATGAGGAAATCGGCTGGATCGATTACTCCTGTAATCGGTAGCACATGGCCGGCGCGAGCCTTCTCTTCGATAAACCAGCCCCACATAAAGATCACGTCGGCCACCGTTATTCCCGCAGCGAACTGCGCCGGCAAAAAGACGGCTAAATCCTCTGCTCGAAGAGTGATCGCTGTGACCTCTATCCCTGTCTCATCTGTAAATGCTCGTAGAACGGGTAGGAATGCCTCTAATTCAGCTCCTGCCCACGGAACAGCAATGACTAAACTTTCTTCTTCCGCAGCGAAGAGTGCGACTCCGCTGACCAGTACGAGTAACAATGTTAGCATTAGTAATCGTTTCATTTTACCTCCTAAAAGTATGCTGTCTGTTGGTGTTGTGCTGTAATCGACAATCTGCATTGTTCTTTGTTATCACCTCCTTACCGTCTAAGATGGAGAAGCGGTCAGCTCGGCAAGTAAGCGGTGTGGATCGTTGAATAGTCGCTGCAGCACGAACAGTGCACCGCCTTTTGCACAGCTGAATTCTCGCTCTTGCGCCTTGTTAATTATAATTTTCCAATCGAATTCACTCAGATTATGGTTGATTCGTCTTGCGCACTCGCTGATGAAAATGTCCTCACCATCTTCCAGTATCTCAGCGTTGATGACTAACCGGAGAGGATCAAAGAGGGTGACGATGTGCATGATCGGGGCAACAAGATGATCAATGACCAAAGAGGTCAATTCGCAGGTAGTAGCGGTCGGATCGAGTTTACGTCGCCGTAGTTTTTTTAGTTTATTCGCTTCCACATATGCATGTTGAAGTGAGACGGCATTCCCACTGGCGCCCCGGAAGAGCACTCCATCCACCAGAACACTCCCTCCCATCCGGATATCACCTGCCAATCCTTTCCTGAGGGCAATGTACGCCAGAACGCTGTCGTGATATCCAATGGTGTAATCTTCGGCGAGCGCCATAAAATTGACGTCATTATCTACCCAAACCGGAATAGTCAGTAATCGCTCGAGGATCTCCTTTACCGGCACTTCGCTCCACTCCGGTAAATTACGACCAGCGATAGTTATTTTATCAGCATGTAAAAAAGCAGGAATACCGAGCCCCACTCCGATTATCCGATCGATCTCCACCCCTTCTTCTATCACCATCTCCATTACCCGGTCGCTGATAAATTTCATCGCCGCTTGCGGAGCGATCGAATTAGGCGGAATCTCTAAGCTCCGGCTCGTTACCAGACAGCCGCTTAAATCAGCAAGGACAAGATTGAGCTCTGGAAGTTCAAGGTCCACACCGATCGTATAACCTCCCTGCGCATTGAAAGAATAGAGCACAGCGCGGCGTCCTCCTCCCGAGAGACTCTGGCCATCGTTTTGAATGACGCCACGTACCAGAAGATCGGAGATCGCTCTGTCCACCGTCGGACGGCTGAGTTGTAACTGAGTACAAAGTTGGTTTTTCGTTAATGGTAAGTCGGTTTTTAACGCAAGGAGGACTCGAAGAAGGTTTACTCTCTTAAGAACTTGTTGATTTCCCATTATTGAGGTCACCACCTGCTTGTCAGTCGCAGAGAGATAAGTTTTATAATATCGTTTTACAAAACTACTTATTGCAAGTGTAGTATAATAACACTCATTTGTCAAGTCGGTAGAAGTAATAACAGGTAATAGAATTTCGCCGTAGTGGGTTTATTCCATCCACCAAGGGCATCAGACTGCTGTCTGCGTGCGTCTGCCGGCCGCTTGGGCGACAAGATCAAGGTAACCAAAAACCGTGCCTACAAGCGGTAATACGGACAAATCTCGTTGCAGTATCAGGTAAGACAATTCGGCACTTGACTTAACGTAAATTAGCATCTAAACTGGTATAAGATTTCCATTATATGTCCAGCGCTCGAATCTCTCAGAGTTAAAATTGTTAGAACAGGGACCACAGCGCAATGGTAAGACAGAACCTCAGACAGCACCGGCCAAATAGGAAAAAATGAGCAATAAGACAGTTGTGTTAGGAGTTACAGGATCGATAGCCGCCTATAAGGCAGTGGATGTCGCCAGTCAGTTGACGCAAAGAGGGATCAATGTAGAGGTTATCTTGACCGAAGCGGCAACTCATTTTGTCACACCTCTGACCTTTCGCAGCATCACTGCCCGGCCTGTAATCACCGATATGTTCCGACTTGCTTCTGTCTTCAGTGTTGAGCATGTAGCATTAGCAGAAGCGGCTGATCTGATCGTTATTGCTCCCGCTACTGCAAATATCATCGCCAAGCTGGCAGGAGGCATCGCTGATGACAGCCTTACTTGTACTGTGCTGGCAACAGCAGCGCCTATAGTCATTGCACCGGCAATGCACACGGGCATGTACGAGAATTCTGTTACGCAACGAAATTTGGCTGAACTACGCCGGCGGGATTTTACTATCATCGGCCCGATACATGGTCGTCTCGCCTCAGGTGGAATAGGATTAGGTCGCTTTGCTCCTCCTAGTGAGATTGTCACTACTATCTGCCACTTACTGAGCCGCAGAAAAGATCTTATCGGCAAGCAGATTCTAATAACCGCCGCCGGCACACACGAAGCGATCGATCCGGTACGTTATATCGGCAACCGCTCTTCCGGTAAGATGGGTTATGCACTTGCGGCTGCAGCACGTGATCGCGGAGCGCATGTACAACTCATCAGCGCGCCGACCTCCCTTCCTAAGCCGCTTGGAGTAGAGGTCATAGACGTACAGACCGCAGCGGAGATGTCATCTGCAGTAAGCGAGAAGATATCCCGAGCCGATATTCTGATCATGGCAGCGGCAGTAGCTGATTATTGCCCGGTAAAGATACGGAAAAGAAAGGTAAAAAAGGCTGATCAACGCTGGGATCTTACTCTGAAAAGAACGCCCGATATCCTCGCTGAGACAGCAGGTTGCAGTCCAAGACCGCTTCGAATCGGTTTTGCCGCAGAGACAGAAAACTTACTGCGTAATGCAGAGGCAAAGCTCAATCAGAAAGACCTCGACCTCATTATTGCCAATGATATCACTATTCCAGGGAGCGGATTTGGCGCTGATAAGAACCAAGTGGCGATCATCGACCGCAGCGGAGATATAGAGGAACTTCCACTGCTAGACAAGACCGAAGTCGCCCAGCGGGTGCTGGATAGAGCAGTGAAACTCCTTGCTGAATGACGGCCGCTCCGACAGGAGAAAATTGTGATGAATTACACGCAAATCCAACTGGGGTTTATCGGTGCAGGAACGCTCGGTACTGCTCTTGCAACGACGCTCGCCGAGCATGGGTATCAAATAACGGCCGTTACCAGTCGCAGCCGCGCATCAGCGGTCCGTTTGCAAAGCAAGATAAGTGGGTGCCGGATCTATCCCACACCGCAACAGGTAGCAGAGAATGTTGATATCGTATTCATCACCACCCCGGATGACTCTATCGCTCCAGTCGCTGCCTCCATTACTTGGCAGCCCCATCAACAGGTAATTCACTGCAGCGGTGCACATTCACTCGATCTCCTTGCCGCTGCACAAAAACAAGGGGCGATAGCCGGGTCGTTTCATCCATTGCAGTCTTTCGCCGATCTTACACAGGCACAGGCGAATTTACCTGGTTCCTTCTTTGCGATCGAAGCAGAAGGGAAACTGCTCTCCTTCCTCGAAGAGATTGTCTCGACGCTAAACGGCACGTCGATCGTGCTGCGGGGCAAGGACAAAGTTCTCTACCACGCAGCAGCGGTTTTCGCCTGCAATTATGTGGCGACTTTGGTAAAATTAGCCGTTGATCTATGGCAGTCGTTCGCTGAGCCGGTTCAGCCGGCACAAGCAATCTCTGCTCTGATGCCACTTCTGAAAGGGACGATCGCTAATATCGATACACTGGGGCTGCCGCAAGCTCTCACTGGACCGATCAGCCGCGGCGATGATGAGACGATCAAGGAACATTTGCATTCCTTGCAGGAGACTGCGCCGGCACTCGTTGAGCTGTACAAAGAATTGGGACGACAGACGGTCCCTATCGCCTTAGCCAAAGGCGGACTCGACAATATAGCAGCGATGAGATTATACGATTTATTGGCCAAAAGGAAGTGAAGACGATGAGAACGATGCTCTATAGCAAGATTCATCAGGCGCGAGTAACCGATGTGAATCTCTATTATGAGGGGTCGATCACTATCGCCCGTGATATTATGGAGGCGGCCGATCTCCTTCCGTATGAACGCGTCGAAGTATTGAATATAAACAGCGGTGCGCGGCTTCGTACCTATGTGATCGAAGGAAAAGCAGGGTCGGGAGAGATCTGCATCAATGGTCCGGCAGCCAGAAAAGCGGTCAAAGATGATTTAGTGATCATCCTTGCCTATCGCTCGGTGCCGGATGAAGAAGCGCGCATGTTGACTCCCAAACTTGTCTATTTAAATTCGTCCGATAATACGATCGTTAGGATCGGACTATTAAAAGAAGAAAGGTGAAGGGTTCTGGAAAGTAATGGGTGATGGGTAATGGGTAATGGGTGATGGGCTTCAAGCTCTGGGCTTGCTTC
>DOHL01000009.1 GCA_003535305.1 Candidatus Acetothermia bacterium | reverse complement strand
ACCGCACGTCCGGTTCGGAGGGAGGAGGAGCCGGGAACTTAACCGGCCCTTCCTACCCTATCAGCAGCGTGCCCATAATTCAGCATCGGCAATAGCATGCAATACGGCATATCAAGGTTGACCCGACGCCAAGGGAAAAGAAGCTATTTCTCCCAGTTAGCAAAGTCAGGGTTTCTATCGTCACGAGGCGAGGCGAATTCTCCCTTCTATTCTGGGATGGACTATTTCGGCTGCTCTGATATAAGCGGCCACTGCATCGCGCAGCAGATCCCCTGTCTCCATGACCACCCGGGCTTCCTTAAACATGATATACCCATCTCCGCCCGCTGCTAAAAAGCAGTTGGTGGCTACGGTATACGTCTTGTTTAGATCGATAGGTTCACCAGCAATGAGGATTTCCACTATCCGCTCGCCGGCCGGCCGCGCCGGGTCAAAGGTAAAGCTTAGCCCGGAGACCTGCGGAAAACGGCCGCGGAGATATTCAACTTGGCTGACGCCGTTGTCCAGCGCCTGCCATATCTCTTCTCCGGTTAACTCCAACACTACGATATAATTATCGAACGGAAGGACGGTAAATATCTCTTCCAGGGTGATCGACCCGATATCGATACTGGCGCGAATTCCCCCGCCGTTCTGAATGGCGATATCAGCGCCTGTTCTCGCCCGGAGAATATCTGCAACCAGATTTCCTAAGTTTGTCTCACGCGTGCGCACATTGGCTCGCTCGCCATCGAGGATGATCTCTGCTTCTCCCACCACCTCCGCTAACTTCGTTCCCAACGCTTCTCTGAACGGGGTTAAAATGGCCTCGATTGCCGGATCTTTCTCTATCGCCGGAGTGATAGGAAGAAATTCATGGCGGAAACTGGTGACGATGCCGTCGACAACGGTAATGTCGAGGCGGCCGAGAACTCGACCATGCTCACCTGCTTGCACTCTGATCGCATGGCCGAACTCCTCTGAGCGGATAACCCATTCCTGATGAATATGACCGCTTACTACAACTGCGATCCCGGGCACCTTTTTGAGCACCGCCTCTTCTTCGGCTATGCCCAGATGGGTCAGGAGGATGATAAGATCGACCTTGGGGTCAAGCTGCTCCACAATCTGCTGGGTCATTGTTACCGGATCTAAGAACTCAAGATCTTCCACGTTCTTAGGATGGGTAACTAGCGGGGTCTCTTCTGTCACTAAGCCGATGATCCCTATCGTTAACCCTCCCTTTTCAACGATGATGTAAGGAGGGAGGAACAAGACCGGTTCCCCGGTTTTATAGCGCACATTGGCGCCGAGAATTGGGAACCCAGCCTCTTCGGCTCGTGCCGCTAGCACATCGATTCCGAAATTAAAATCATGGTTGCCGACGACCATGGCGTCGACATCGAGTCTATTCATCACTGCAACGGCCGGCTTACCGAAGAAGAGATTGACCAGATTGGTTCCGTGAATAGTGTCGCCAGCATCGAGAAAGATAACGTTCTCCTCTTCTGCCCTTATTCGATTGACCAAGGTAGCGATGCGCGCTATTCCCCCGACTTCTGCCTCAGCTCTCCATGGGGTAAATGGATCGAGACGCCCATGGATGTCGTTTATATGCAAGATGGTAATCGTCGTTGCCGTTGCCTGCTCATCCTCCTGAGCAACAGCGCTGCCGCAGACCGTCAAGACCAGGAGCAGAATAGCTCCTAACGTGAAGAATTTCTTTCTCATATCGATCATCTCCTATTTGTTTATAATCCGAGCACAAACCGCATAATGCGGTAGATATCAGTGTTGTCGATTGTTCCGGCCACCAGCGAAGCATGGAGTCCATAAGCGCGCGTGATCGTCCCCCCACCGAAGTCTTGCAGGCCGGCCCAGATGATGGCGAACGGCTGTCCACAGGGAGTTACAAACGGAATTTTGCCTGTTCCGCCCACACCGTCAACCGGTCCTCCTTCTACTATAGCTCTCCGCCCGGGCATCCTTGCTGGAAGCGGCTCGCCGGCGATCATCGGCTGCCAGGGGACATGCGTCATAACATTGAGTCCTCCGGCATCAGAGTCCGCTGCCACCAACAGCAGAGTGTTTTGGTCGGTGCGGGTGAAATCAAGCGCTACGCGGATTGCATCATCAGCCCGCTTAGCGGCCTCGATTGTCCCTTCCGCATTGTTCCGATTAGCAAAGTTGTCTGTTCCCTCTTCTTCGACAACGAGGAAGAATCCTGTTTCGTTACGGGATAATATTTGTAAGGCTGCAGCTGTTTTCTGCGCCACTGTCGGAGATCCTTCGACATAGAGAGGCAGATTCCTTACTGCCAGTTCCTCTTCGCCGTCAGCATTGAAGATATGATGCGCAGCAAAGAGTCCTAATAGTTTTGTCGTATTCTCTGGTATGGCAGCAAGTTCTTCAGCGTTAAAGACAACGGTATACCCGAGCGCGATCAATTCCTCAATGAGATTCCTGCCGTCGGCTCTTCGTCCTGGGCCATGGCGCCCCATCACCCCTTCCGGCAGAAACCATTGTTCTCCTCCACCGAGGATAACATCCGGTCGTTGCTCAAAGATCTGCAACACTATTGCTGCGTGATCGAATCGATCCTCGACTTGAGCAACGAAAAGAGCAGTTCCCGGCTCGGTGATCGCACCGGAATTGATCAGGCCGATGGCAAAGCCCTCTCCTTGCGCTTCTTCCATCAGAGTTGTGAGTGGTTGTCCGGTTACAGGACAGAATCCAAAGACACCGAAGTAACTTTTTATTCCCGTAGAGTGAGCGACCGCTCCACCGACCGATCCTGCTTGAAGATTATCACGCACATGAACGGTGGTGATCGCTACATGGGGAAGCTCGTCCCATGCCAGTCGTCCGCCTGGACCGTAGTCTCTGATTACGCCCTCTGCTTCGGGGAACGGGACCGCCTCTGCATAGAGATACTCAAGCCAGTCGTGTTTTTCCACCAGATATGTCAGGTCGCGATGCGCTACAAAGCTCCAACCGTAATCACCGATCGGTCCGATGTAAATAGCACCGACCGTCACCGTGTCGTCATCCCCAAAGCCGACAACACCAGCGCCGATAAACAGAGCACTCAGTAGGATTGCTGCTATGACTATCTTTCTCTTGCTCATTTTACAACCTTCTCTTAAGATTTGTTCGCGTTGAAATACTAAACTACGCCGACCCTTTGTTTCTTCTCTCTCTATCAACCACCCCCTTTATTTACCACCGGAAACCGCTAGTCTTTGTTGCATTTAGGAACACCTTTGCTTGGCAACAGAGGCCAGCCTATATGGTTCGGACCATCGATCAATATCCAATATAACATGCTGAGCTAACCGATGTCAAGTGTCGCGGATGGATATGCCAACATAACTTACTGCAATAGCCCGTATCAACAGTCTTTTGGTGTTTTCCCAATTTGACTTGCAGGGAAGATTGTGATATTATTTAGCATGCTAACAATTCGTAGACTAAACATTTACATTGGCATGGTTATCTCCAAAGAATAAACAAGGTTTTAAAATTTGAGGAAAAAGCCGTGGGGCAAAGAGAAATAACGATAAAACAGAGAGGCAAGTGATGAGCGCGTTGTTACGTATGCTGCATTTTATCATCCCGTACAAATGGCGGAGCATCGCCGCTTTAGCTCTGGTATTGGGAATGGTGGGAGCGGATTTGATGGTTCCGCGTTTGGCTCAACGGGTGATCGACGAAGGAATCGCTGCAGGCAACATGCACGTGATAATCACCACAGCGCTTATTATGATCGGAGCAGCTGTGGTGAGTTCGGTCTTCGCTATTGCAAATACAATCTTGGCGGTACAGGTCTCACAAGGATTCGCCGCCGACGTGCGCAGCGCTCTTGTGCGCAAAGTACAAAGCTACTCGTACGCCAACCTCGACCACATCCAAACCGGACAACTGCTGGTACGAACGACGAGCGATGTGAACATGGTGCAGTTGGTCGTGCGCATGATGCTGCGTATCCTCACCCGTGCTCCGGTGTGGTTCGTAGGAAGCGCTGTGATGTTGGTCCTCATCGATCGTCAATTAGCGTTGATGGTAGCGGCATTTATCCCGCTGATCATGGGGTTGGTCTGGCTCTTTGCGCGTAAAGCGCAACCGTTGTTCTTATGGGTCCAGAAAAAACTTGACAAGTTAAATACTGTGCTGCAAGAGAATCTGGCCGGAGTGCGCGTAGTGAAAGCGTTTGTGCGAGTGGATCATGAAAACGCGCGTTTCGATGAAGCAAATCGCCAACTGATGACAAAAACGGTCCAGGTAATGCAATTGATGGCTCTCCTCATGCCGACGATGATGCTGATTGTTAACCTGGGAATTGTCGGCGTAGTATGGTTCGGTGGAATTTCGACAATCCAGGGAGAGATGACAGTGGGGCAGATCGTCGCTGCAATCAGTTACCTCTCATTCGTCCTCTTTCCGATAATGATGCTCGCCGGGATGATCGGACCGCTGTCAGCAGCAGACGCATCTGCCAGTCGTATCTTTAAAATCCTCGACAGCAGCGCTGACGTGCAGGAAACGCCGCATGCGCGCCCCCTCGATCGTGTGCGCGGAAGGATAGCCTTTGAAGGTGTCTCTTTTAGCTACTCCGGCATCAATGGCGATCCTGTGCTCAAAGATATCGATCTTGTTGTTGAACCGGAAGAGACAGTAGCGATCCTCGGAACGACCGGAGCGGGAAAATCAACGCTCATCCACCTCATCCCTCGCTTTTATGACGTAACAGCAGGGCGGGTGACGCTCGATGGAATCGACGTACGGGACCTACAGCTTCATTCCCTACGCCGGCAGATCGGCATTGCTCTGCAGGAAGCAGTGCTCTTTGCCGAAACAGTCCGCAACAATATCCGTTACGGCCGACCGCAGGCAGATGACGATGAGATAATCGCCGCAGCGCAGGCAGCACAGGCACACGAGTTCATCAAAGCGCTTCCGCAGGGTTACGATACGCTCATCGGCCAGCGAGGGGTGAACCTGTCAGGCGGACAGCAGCAGCGAATCGCCATTGCCCGCGCGTTGCTCGTTAAGCCGAAGATACTGATCCTCGACGACAGTACGAGCGCTGTCGACGTAGAGACCGAGATCAAATTACAGGATGCACTCGATCAGTTATTGCAACAGTCACGCAACAGTGAATGGGGAGGCGCGACACGGCTTATCGTTGCTCAGCGAATCAGTACTGTTCTGTTGGCGGACAAGATAATCGTCCTCGATAAGGGGTGGATCGCTGCGATGGGGACACACCATGAACTGTTATCCACCAGCTCTCTCTATCAGGATATCTATCGCTCGCAGCTCGGTGACGGCCGGCAATTAGAGGAGAATAACGATGGTTAGAGAAAGAACTCCACAACCGCCTATCAGTCGACCATCTCCTGCATCCGGTCCCGGCCGACGCTTCCGCGGCACACAGATCGAAACAGCGAAGGACGCACGCAATACAGTACGGAGACTTCTGTCCTATTTGAGACCATACCGACTCATACTCCTCTGTGTATTCGTTTTGGCGCTCATCAGCACATTGCTTTCGCTGATGGGACCTCTTTTGATCGGAATGGCAATCGATCGCTTCATCACCGGCCATGATATAGCAGGACTGCTGCGGATGACGTTCCTTATGTTGGGAGTATACCTTGGATCATGGCTTTCACAGACAGGACAAAGTTTGCTGATGGCGCGCGTCTCGCAGCGGGCGATGCGCGAACTGCGCCGTCACCTATTTGCGCATCTGCAGACCCTATCGCTGCGCTTCTTTGACAGAGATAGACGCGGAGAGTTGATGAGCCGCCTTACCAACGATATGGATGCGATCAGCGTCCTTTTGGCACAGAATGTGACGGCATTGTTTTCCGGATTGATCTCTCTGGTGGGAATCCTGGTGGTAATGCTCATGCTCAATCCTTTGTTGACATTAGGATCAATGATCATCTTCCCGTTAATGATCGGGATAGTCGGCATTGTCGGCAAGCGGACCCGCAGAGAATTCCGCCGACTACAGACGAATATCGGCCAGTTGAACGCGACATTAGAAGAGATGTACAGCAGCCAACGGGTGGTCATCGCATTCGGGCAACAGAGTGCGGCAGGGCGGCGATTCGATCGCGCGAATGAGACCGTGCGACAAGTAGGGATCCGCGCTCATACCTATGCGATGCTGGTCCCGCCGTTGATGGGAATCTTGAGTAATGCCAATATTGCTATCGTCGCCGGGTTGGGTGGCTGGATGACGATTAACGGCTTAGCAAGCGTCGGGATCATCGCCGCATTCATCGCTTATTCACGCCGTTTCGCTGCGCCGTTACGCCAGTTAGGGGGGATTATACAATCAAATTCAGGCCGCACTCGCCGGGGCGGAACGAATATTCGCTGTCATCGACGAATCGCCGGAACTGACCGATCCCGTCAATGCAATCGTCCTCGATAAAATCGACGGCGAGGTCACCTTTAATAACGTTGATTTCGCCTACGCGCCGAACGTTCCGGTCTTAAAAGAAGTCAGCTTCACTGCCGAACCCGGCCAGACGATCGCCCTTGTCGGGCCGACCGGAGCAGGGAAGACAACGATCATCAACCTGTTGACGCGTTTTTATGATATCGACAACGGATCGATCCGTATCGACGGCCATGATATCCGCACTGTGAGAAGGGAGAACTTGCGGCGACAACTGGGAATCGTGCTCCAAAGCACGTTCTTGTTCGCAGAATCGGTGCTGGAGAACATCCGCTACGGGCGACTCGATGCCACTGATGAAGAGTGTATTGCCGCAGCAAAGTTGGCCTATGCCGATCAATTCATCCGCCGTCTGCCGCAGGGGTACGATACACCGCTGTCAGAACGCGGCAGCAATCTGAGCGAAGGGCAACGGCAACTGCTTGCCATCGCCCGCGCCGTCCTTGCCGATCCTCAGATCCTCATCCTCGATGAAGCGACGAGCAGCGTTGATACACGCACTGAAGTCTATATTCAGACAGCGCTCAGGGAGTTGATGGATGGCCGGACGAGCTTTATCATCGCCCACCGTCTCTCCACGATCCGTCATGCCGACCAGGTGCTCGTCATCGACGACGGGCGCATCATCGAGCATGGCACTCACGACGAATTATTGGCAGCGCAAGGATTCTACCATCAACTATACACAAGTCAGTTCCGCGGGCAACCGATATCTACAGTGGCAAGCAAAGGATAAGGTTAGTCGCGCAACTTGAAAATTCAAGCGGAATATTCAGAGAATAGAAGCTGTAGGGGCACGGCATGCCGTGCCCTGTACAATGACTGTACAGTGCCGTGCCCTGTGCAGTTCCC
>DOHL01000136.1 GCA_003535305.1 Candidatus Acetothermia bacterium | reverse complement strand
CATCGTTTTCTAACCGTGAACTGTGAACCCCTGACTTGATCAGGGGTGAACCCCGGAGCTTTGAACCCCTGCCCCTGCGCAGGCAGGGGCAGGTCTGTGGTTTTATTAACGCATATTTTGGGATTACAGCAGTGCATATAGAGAGAGAAATTAAGACAAAATTCGGCGACTGTCTGCTTATCGAAGAACGATTATCATTCTCTGCCTCTCTTGTCTCGCGAGCACAGGCGCATGAACTTCTGCAAGCAGAGTTACGGTTGATCTTTGGAATAGGAGAACACCATCAGCAACGCTTGCAACGCGAGGGCTACGGTTCGATCAGAGAACTTACCAACCATCCCCGTTGGGGAAAGGCGGCGCTAGCGTTGCTGAAAGGACTGGGGAGGGAACTTCCCGCAAACCAGGTACATAATATCCTTTCACGCTGGCTCCCTTCTTCTCATCCTCTCAACCTCGTTGTAGCGGGGTTGGTCGATAAAGCAGGAATCCTCTTTTTCGACATCGAAAGTTTAGGCCTCTATAATGCGCCGATATTCCTCATCTCCATAGCCCGACCGACAACAAGCGGTTTGTTGCTCAAACAGTATCTATCGCGAAACCTGAGTGAAGAACCTCCGCTCCTTATAATGATCGGCCGCGAGCTGGAAGCCGGCGCATTACTCGTAACTTATAACGGTAAGGCCTTTGATTGGAACATGGTCCGAGAGCGCTCAGCATATTACGGCTTGCCTTTGCCGTATGAGTTGATTCAACTTGATCTTCTCTGCCATGCTCGTCGCCTATGGAGGGATGAACTGCCTAATTTACGATTATCAACGGTGGAACGCTACAAACTTGGCATTGAGCGACAAGACGATCTGCCTGGCAGTCTCGTCCCTGCTCTCTATTCCCGCTATCTCGACAGCGGTCTCCGCCGCCTATTAACTCCGATATTGGACCACAACCGGCAAGACGTCATTAGTTTAGCCGTCCTTTTGTCCTGGTTTTCTCAGCAACTGATTGAGCGCCGACTACCTGTGACAGATCACGGAAAATCCGCTGCTCGCTGCTCATGAAGAACCTGTTAGATAAACTCGCTGCTCAACATTGGTATCAAGACCAAGTGACTTACGTAAGAGAGATTCCTTCTAATGGGTTGTTGTTGGGGGATCTGCTCTCTCCTTTGCCGCCATCACTGACTGATTATCTGTCAACCAACTCTATTTCGCTTTATCGTCACCAAGTAGAGGCGATAGAATTGATCAGAAAAGGCAAAGATCTCATCATCACTACTCCTACCTCTTCTGGAAAGACACTCTCATTCAATTTACCGGTTATAGAGGGGTTGTTAGCTGATCCAACGGCAACAGCGCTTTATTTATACCCGCTAAAAGCGCTGGCCAATGATCAATTACAGAAGCTGCGCGAGTTGGAACGAACCCTGAAGATCAACTTGGCTCCTGCCACCTATGACGGCGACACTCCGGTAAACCAACGCAGCAAGATCCGAGAGCGGGCACGCATCATTCTCTCCAATCCATATGCTCTCCATTATTACCTTCCATGGCACTATAAATGGAGTCGTTTCTTCGCCAATCTGCAATATATCGTCATCGATGAAGCGCATCGCTACCACGGCGTTTTCGGAACGAATGTCGCGCTCCTTATTCGCCGTTTATTACGAATACTGCGGCATTATAAAAGATCTCCCCAACTCATTCTCTGTTCTGCCTCTGTTGCTAATCCCACAGAATACAGCGCGGCGCTCACCGGCCGAAAGTGCGTTCCGATCATTGAAAATAACTTCAATCGCGGCGCAAAGACGGTTTTATTCTGGAACTCTCTCTCAGATCACAATCGCTCTATCTATTCACAAGCAGCTCAACTGCTGTCATTTTTGACAAAAGAGGGGTTGCAGACTATCTGCTTCACTGTGTCGCGCGCAATGGCAGAGCAAGTAGCTCTCATGGCATCGCAACTCGTACCTGAAAAGAGAATTCTTGCCTATCGCGCCGGCTATCTACCTCAAGAACGCCGCTGTATTGAGCAGGAGCTACGGCAGGGATCTATCCATGGCGTGGTGGCAACGAGTGCGCTTGAACTCGGTATCGATATCGGAAGCCTCGACGCTGTCATTCTCGTCGGTTATCCTGGAAGTCTTGTTTCCACCTGGCAACAAGCAGGTCGAGCCGGCAGGGGGACAAACCCGTCGCTCATCACATTCATGGCGTTTGAAAACCCTCTTGATCAATATTTACTGCACCATCCGGATCACTTTTTCGATCGACAAAAGGAAGAGCTCGTTCTCAATGTGAACAATCCTCACACCCAATATGAACACCTTGCCTGTGCTGCGGCTGAACTGCCCCTTTCTGAAGATGAAATCGATCCACAGCAAGGACCTATCGTTGATCGCCTCGTGGATAATGGTCTCCTCGGCCGCACACCACGGGGATTGATCTATCGGGGAACGGTGCGCGCGCACGAAATGGTCAATTTTGATAATATACCAGGAGAAACGATCGCTGTTTCTTGTAATGGCAAGTTACTGGAGACGATGGACAGTCTGCGGGCGCGCCGTTCCGCCTTTCCCGGCGCAGTTCTCCTTAATCGCGGCCAGACCTACGTCATCGAAGATCTCAATCTAAAAGACGGTACGGCAACAGCCAGACAAGAGAAAGTTAATTACCATACAGAGATTCTCACCGATTCCGCAGTGCGGATTGTCCACAGCGAGCAAGAGAGAATAGCCGCAACAGCGAGTTACTATTATGGTCGTCTGCGGGTAACGCAAAGTTTCACTGGTTATCGTAAAACAAAATTTGGGCGCACCATAGCGACTGCACAACTCGATTTACCGCCGCATATCTTCGAGGCTGCAGGGCTGTGGATTACGATCGACGATGAAATTCCCGGCATTGCGCAAGAGGCGCTGTTCGGCGGTGTCCATGGAGCTGAGCATGCCCTAATCGCCATGGCTCCTCTTGCCGTCCTCTGTGACAGCTCTGATATCACCGGAACCTCCACCGCCTACCATCGTGATACCGGCCGGCCAACGATCATGATCTTCGATGAAGCAGACGGAGGGATAGGGATAACAGAGAAGCTCTTTTCCCATCTTCCTCAATTGATCAATCGGACATCCGAATTGGTGAAGGAATGTCCGTGCGACACAGGTTGTCCTGCTTGCCTCTATTCTCCCCGCTGCGGCAATTATAACCGTCCGATCGACAAAGAAGCGAGCTCTATGATTCTCGCGTTCTTAGCGCAAGCTATAGTAGGGGCGAACGGCTGTTCGCCCGATAACTGCACGGGGCAGGCATGAATCGCCCCTACGGGAACCGTCCACGGAATTATCGTCATTGTAGGTTGATATCGATTGTGGTAGGGGCGTATTGCAATACGCCCCTACGGAAATCACCTACAACACAGGGCAGGCCCCCTACGTTGTCGTTGCCGAATGTTGCCTGCCGGTTTAAAATATCAATCACAAAACAATATTCAGATGGCGTCAACCAATACGGATAAACACAATTTAATGGTAAATTATCGCAACGCAATGTCGAACCCTGTAGGGGCAGGCCCCCGTGCCTGCCCTGCACAATTGCTGTGCAGGGCCTGCCCGGATCACGCGAACAGAATAATGGTTAATCACAGAATAATAGGCAACCACAGGGGGTTGCCCCTACAGGAAGCACAAAGAAGAAAGGTGAAAGGCGTGAAGTTGACAATGTTGCGCTTTCGTGTCATTGCACCTGCCTATAAGCAGGCAAGGCCAAAGGTTCAAGAAGTGCGTGGCAAACCGCCACCTCGCCGTTCCTTTAAGGCCAAACAACACCAACAAAGATAAGGAGTATCTGTGATTGATTATTTTGAGGGACGGATTGTTCGTTTGGAGAACGACAAAATTGTAATCGATGTTGGAAGAATCGGCTATTGTCTCTTAATGCCCCCCACATCGATCGCGACACTCAATAAAGGTGAAGCAGTGCAAATCTTTAGTCATCTTATCATCCGCGATGACACGCTCGTTCTGTACGGGTTTCTCTCTCCTAATGAGCGCAGCCTGTTTCAACTTTTGCTGGCAGTACCGCAAGTTGGACCTCGCTTAGCTTTGGAGACCGTCTCTTCTCTTTCACCGGCGCAATTCACCCACGTGCTGAATAAGGGAGATCTCGCTCGTCTGATGGAGATCAAAGGAATCGGTCGCAAAACAGCGCAACGGATCTTAATCGAGTTACGAGAAAAAGTGATAAAAGACGGCATAGAAGTGAGCAGATTCCTGCCGCTGAGAGCCGAACAAGAGAGGGCATTGCAGGTTCTTACCTCTAAGAGCCTTGGCTTCTCGTCCAGTGAAGCCAGGCGCGCAATCGAGCAGGTACAAAATAACGAATTAACGCTGGAAGAGATCGTCCGACAGGCGTTGTCCAACATGGGAAGATAAGGAAAAAGGGCGGCACAGAACCTTGCTCTGCACAATATCTGTGCAGGGCTTAGAATGGCGGCACAAAGCCTTGGAATGGTAATGAAAATCTGCGGATTGGATTACGGTCGCAAACGAATCGGAATCGCTGTGAGCGATGAGATGGGAATTATCGCCCATCCCCTCCCTTCGTACCAGCGACTCTCTACAGCAAAAGATCTTGCCTTCTTCGCTTCACTGGTCAAAAAAGAGGAGATAGGAGCGATCGTCGTCGGATTACCGCTCAATATGGACAATTCATTAGGTGAAATGGCGCAAGAAGTGTTGGAATTCTGTGGCGTTCTTCGCTCAGAATTATCATTGCCGGTCTACACGCATGATGAACGGTTGACCAGTATTGAGGCCGAACGGATCCTTGCGCAGGCAAATGTTTCGCGACAACAGCGCAAGTGCTTGCGTGACGGCCTCTCTGCTGTCATCATTCTGCAAGGATACTTGAACCTCTTATAAAAGGCTCATTAACCTAACCACACACCTTTGCTATAATCCCAAAATATGCGTTAATAAAACCACAGACCTGTCTGCGGTTAATGCATAATCTGGGTTAATTGCCTGTAACCATCGCCTCGATAAAGGAAGTTAGTTCTCCATCGAGAACTGCATCGATATTACCCGTCTCCACGCCTGTGCGATGATCTTTTACCAGTTGATAAGGATGGAGAATGTACGAACGAATTTGGCTGCCCCATTCAATCTCTTCCAATTTTCCTTGTAGTTCTTCCAATTTCTGAGTCTGTTCTTTATGAAGCAGCTCGGCAAGACGGGAATGTAAAACCTTCATTGCTATCTCTTTATTCTGATGCTGCGAGCGCTCATTCTGACAGGAAACTACGATGCCGGTGGGAAGATGAGTTATCCGCACTGCGGAATCGGTGACATTAACATGTTGCCCTCCTGCTCCACTGGAGCGGTAGGTATCGATCCGCAGATCATCAGGCAAAATATTCACTTCTCCAGTTTCAACCTGCGGTGTGACAGTGACCGCAGCAAATGAAGTGTGGCGGCGGCGAGCTGAGTCGAACGGCGAAAGACGCACCAATCGGTGGACCCCTTTTTCCCGTTTAAGGTAGCCAAAGGCATAGTTGCCGTTGACTTCTAATGTGGCGCTCTTTATCCCCGCCATCTCTCCTGGACTGGCAGTGAGCAACTTCGCTGTGAACCCGGACCGTTCGCACCAGCGGCCGAACATGCGTAGAAGCATCGCCGCCCAATCTTGCGAGTCAGTTCCTCCTGCTCCGGCATTGACCGACAGATAGCAACCGTTTCTGTCATAAGGGCCGGAAAGGAAGACTTCAATCTGAAAGAGACGAAGTTTTTGCTCAAGATCAGCGAGCTGTTTTTCCAGCGTTGTAATCTCATCGTCCTCTTCCAAATCAGCCGCTATTTGATAAAGGGTGTCGATCTCTTCCAGTTCATCGCTGAAAGTTTGGTAACGTGTGAAAAGGGAGCGGTGCCGCTCAAGGTTTTGCATCACCTCCCGTGCATCGGACGGATTATCCCAAAAAGAGGGAGAGGCTATCTCTTTCTCTAACCGCGTGATAGTAGCTGCGAGCGCAGCCAAATCAAAGATGATCACCGATCCGCTTGAGAATAGCTGCAGCGATAGCAATTTTTTCTCGTTCCATAATTATCTCTTTTTGTAGTTATTAAGACACAAAGCCCTCTGTCTAAGTATGCCTGTCAGCGACAGAAGAGGCGGCATAGGCATGTGGCTTGATCCTGACAGCGAAACCGCTGCCAATGATCATTCCCACTACCTCGTCGATCATCTCTTTGGTGCGGCCGTTTTCACCGATATCGATATGAATTTCCAAATTGTAGACGAGAGCGACGCGCTCGGTAAGCGCGGCAATCAGATTTTGCGCCAGCTCAAACGAGAGCCAAGCTTCATGCCAGATCTTCTGGCGCAGAGAATGGACCCGTTGAGACTTCTCCCGCGTCCAAAAATAGCGCCCTCCTTTACCGATTTTATGCAAAACAACTGCACTGACAAAATCAACCTCCCTCATACCGGAAGCAGAATCGGTCCCTACAAAGATCGCATAACGAGCCTTTGGATCTTCCTCCATCGTTGCAACCAAAGCATTGACGACCTCAGGAAAGGTCATCTCCCCGTGCTGGGGGTTATAGAATCGTTTATTCATACATTAACCTTACAACAAGATGGTATGAGAATCAATCGATCAAGAAGAAATAGTCGGCGAATTTAGGAATTCCTTCGCGAGAAAATCGGCGATCTCTTCCAATTGATCAGGAGAGAAGAGCGGAATATTATCGGGTAAAAGAGCAACATGATCAGTAACGATCGCAATGACATTAATCTTTTCGGCAAGCGGCCTATTCGCACCGCAATAGACCTCTATTTTCGGCAAGGCGCTCTGTTTAAACCCCTCTACCAACACGACAGTGAATCCCTGGAATAGTCGTGTTATAGTCTCTTCCACCTTCTCTGCAGGAAGCGGCTCGCGGATCAGCATATAACGCGCATCGCTGTAAATCAATACCTGCTCGGCGCCGGACCGACGGTGTTGGTCGCTATCGGTTTCTGCTCGGTCCAATTCAACGCAGGGAGATACATGTTTCACCGTTCCCACTCGATATCCCCGCTGAACCAAAACAGGGATTAATCGCGTGAGAAGAGTCGTCTTGCCACTCTTGCGATGGCCGATGAAAGCGATTATCGGGATCTTCGATCGATTGTCTCTGTTCATTCTGCTCCGTCCCGATTCCGTAGATCGAGAGAAGTTCGCTGTGAAGTTGGAGTATGTCGCGATCAAACATCTTTTCCAGTGAACCGCAATAGCTTGCTATTCTCTCTCGAAGCGCTTGATTTCTTCTTGTGCTCTGCGCTGCTCATCTCTTTCCTGCAGTTTGCGCCGTTTATCATATAGTTTCCGTCCTTTTGCTACTCCAAGTTCCACTTTGGCGTACCCGCGTTTAAAATAGAGGCGCAGAGGAATCACTGCATATCCTTTTTGTTGGATCTTGTCACGTATCCGCTCAATTTCGCGCCGGTGAAGGAGTAATTTCCGCTCCCTTTCAGGGTCAACGTTATAAATATTCCCCTCTTTATAGGCCGAGATATGAACATTGAGCATAAAAATCTGTTCGCCCTTAATGATAACGTACCCCTCACGCAAGGAACACTGGCCGGCTCGCAAGCTTTTGACTTCTGTTCCGCGCAGCTCAATACCCGCTTCGATCTTCTCTTCAATCTCATAGTTATAGTGCGCTTTTCTGTTAGTAGCAATAACTTTTATCATCGCGTATTAAGGCTATCAAACGGCTGCTATTTCTGCAAGAACAATCTGTCTCTAAAGGAGCGAGGAGCGAGGCACGAGGATCGAGGATCGAGAAAAAAGGCGCGAGGTTCAGAGCCCAGAGCCGGAAGCCAGAGAATAACATATAAACCAGTAGAGTAGAGGAGCA
>DOHL01000144.1 GCA_003535305.1 Candidatus Acetothermia bacterium | reverse complement strand
GAATTCTAAGATTTCTCCCTTCGGTCGAAATGCGGATTCAGAGTTGACACGACACTACTCTTCTGCTCCGTGGAGAATCACTGGGCCGCTGCTGGTGCCGATTCGCGTTGCTCCAGCTTCGATCATCGCTATTGCTGTGTGATAATCTCTGATCCCGCCGGATGCTTTGACACCGATCATTTTACCCACTGTCCTCCGCAGCAGAGAGACATCTTCTACCGTTGCTCCACCTTGAGCAAAGCCGGTCGAAGTTTTGACAAAATCTGCTCCTGCAGCTTTGGCCAAGATTGCACCGGCGATCTTCTCTTCTGTGGTGAGAAGGGTGGTTTCCAAAATTATTTTAAGGAGCAACGGGCGTGGACACTTCTCGATCGCTCGGCTGACCAATTGGATTTCATCGAGGACGATATGGTAGTCGCCTTGTTTGAGCGCAGCGATATTGATCACCATATCGAGTTCATCGGCTCCGTCATCGATCGCCTGTTTCGTCTCCATCGCTTTGACCGGACCGACATTACAGCCATGGGGAAAACCGATCACCGTACATACCTTCACTTCACTCTCCGCGAGCAATTGGCCGGCAAGTGGTACATGGTACGGAGATACGCAAACGGCAGCGAAGCCATCGCGACGTGCTTCCGTGCATATCTGTTTGATATCCGCTGCCGTTGCGGTCGGTCCGAGTGCTGTGTGATCGATCAACTTAGCCAGTTCAGCTCTTTTCATCTCTCCTCCAGAATAAGGATTATACCATTGTTTATCCGATCTGCCGCTTATTCCCTATTATTTGTTCAAAACAGAGAGAGACCCAATTTCTATCTTGCGTTCTCGCTGGTTCGATATTTATCTTCGTACATCAGTCTGTCTGCTTCACGCAAAAGTTTCTCCAGATCTTGGTTATCATTTGCTTGCCTGGTTACGATGCCGATACTGAGACCGATATTCAGTTGGAAAAGCGAAAGATCACGATTGAGCTGTTGTGTTTGCTCTTTGAGGCGCTTGGCAATCGATTTGGCCTCTCCATTCGTCTCTGGCAGCAAGATAAGAAATTCATCTCCTCCATAACGGATTACTCGATCTGTTGAGCGCACGTTTTTCTGCAACATACCAGCTACTCGTTTTAAGATTTCATCTCCCTTGAGATGACCCAGCTCGTCGTTGACTGCTTTGAACCCATCGATATCGATCATCATGAAGGAGAGAGGGCGATTATAGCGGTCGGTTCGTGCCAGTTCGTTATCGATAATCGTGTTGAAGTAATGACGGTTGTACAGACCGGTCAGGGCGTCGTGGATCGCTTGCTGGCGTAATTCTTCTTGCGCACGAATATTGCTGATCGCAACGGCAAGTATTCCGGCGATCGACTCAGCGGCTTGGCGGTCCTGCTCATCGAAACGTGCCGGTTCAGAGCTTTCAATATTCAGCACTCCGAGGAGTTCCTCGCTGTGGATGATCGGAACAGCGAGCTCAGAGCGCGTGTCTTCATATCCGAGGATATAACGACCATTCTTGGTAACATCGTCGACGATTACGCTCTCTCTGTGCTTGGCAGCCCACCCTACTATTCCCTTATCGAAGCTGAATTTGTCCTTTGCCTTTACCCGCTGGCTCATTTCAAGACGGCGCAGTCCAAGGACGACCAGCCCAGATCCCTCTTTGAGAAGAATAGCAGCCAGATAGTAACCGAAATGTTCGTCGAGCCAATCGAGCGTGACTTCTGTTAACTCAGAAAGCGTTTCGATCTGAGCCAGCTGTCGACTAAACGTATATATACGCTGGAGTTCATCACGCTTTCTTAGGTTAACGATACCGCTCGTCAACTGGCTCGCTACTGCAGTTAAAAGTGCGATATCTTCCTGCGTAAAACAAGCGAGCCTCTTGCTCTCCAATTGCAACAGACCGATCATTTCTTTCTTATCCATCACCGGAACAATGATCTCAGAATGCGCAGTCCGGCAAGGTCTGTTGTGCCGCTCGTCTTCATTAACATCAGGAATTACCAGCGGTGTGCCCTGACGCGCCACCCAAGGAACGGCTCCTTTATCATCCAGGGAGATACGTGTTCCAGTGGTGACCCATTCGTCTCCTGCCAGATCGGCAGTGGTAACAACAGTGCGGGCCACCAGTTCGTTCTTTTCTTTAAACCATATCGCTCCTAAATCATACTTAAAATCGCCCTGCAAGCGACGCAAGGTCGACTCGAGTAAGGTAGGGATATCGACTGCGGCAAGCATTGTTTGACCAAAATCATAGACCCTGTGCAGTTTTTCTTGTAGTTTCTCCAACTGTTGCAATTTATATACTCGTTCGATCGCCAATGCTGCCATATTGGTCAGAATGGTAATCGGTTCTAATGCTGTAATTGTCGGGATATTACCGTCATGCGGATCATCGATCGACAGATGGCCGATGATCCCTTTCTCACCACGTAGAGGGATGAGCAGAAGATCGGCTCTGTGCCACCCCTCAGTCGTTACCGTGCCTGGTATGCCTTGCGTATCCTTCCAGGGGGTCTTGTTGTGGGGAATATAATAAGCAGGGCCATGTTTAAATTGCTTCGTAAAGATGCAATGGCGGTCATGAGGGGAGAGACCTCCACTTTCAGTTAGGCGTTGAAGCTCTTGTGGTGAGATACCAGCGGCAGCGATTGTTTGCACTTTCCCATCGATCGGTGACGCAAGCGACAGATCGTACAATGAGAGGGCGGCGCGGGAAAAATCACTGTGAGTAACGACGGCATCGACGATTATCTGAAGGATGTGATCAATGTTCTTTTCTGTGAGGATCGTCGCTCCCAATTTCAGGACAGCCTGTTGCAGTTGTTCTATCCTGCGGAAGAAGGATATATTGCGCAGCAAGCGTCGTTTTTCGCATGCATAATCGATCGTCTGTTTCAGTTGGAAAGAAGCGATCGGTTCCTCGCTATTTCCGATTTCAGCGCCCCTTCTTTGCGGGGCGATCACTATTATCTCGATCTCGGGGAAGGTTTTCTCGATCTTAGCGCCTATAGCAGCCTCTGACGCGCCGGCAAGGAGGACGAGATCGAACTGCTCCTCTTGCAGCATGATAATGGCTTCTTGTTCATCTGTTATTTGTTTTACAGAGTAGTTGTCGTGGCGGAGAAGGCCGACAAGTGATTGGTATGCCTCTTCTTTATCCGTGACAAGAAGGATTTTTCTCCCTGAGTCAGCAGTTGTGGTCATACGATCATTTCCTCTCTGGTAAGAATTTCTATCTCGTGCTCATCCTTTGTCCAATCTTTACGTACCCGCACTATAAGGTCGAGAAAGACCTTTGTTCCGAGGAGTGTTTCGATATCACGGCGGGCACGGGTACCGATCTCTTTGATCATTGCGCCGTGTTTTCCGATGATTATTCCTTTTTGTGACTTACGCACAACGCATATCTCAGCGCGGATATGCACTGATCCGGCAGATTGTTGTTCGATCTCTTTTATGCGCACGGCAGTTGAATACGGAAGTTCTTTAAAAGTGAGTTGAACGATCTTCTCGCGGATCAATTCACTGACCAGAAACCTTTCGCTTTGATCGGTTATCATATCAACGGGGAAATAAGCCATCCGTTTTGGCAGACAACCGATTACAGTGTGCAATGCCTCGTTGAGGTTCGTTCCCTCCTGCGCTGATATAGGGATCAATTCTGCGAAGATATCAGTACGCGCATAGGCGAGTAATGTCTCTTCCAATGCATTCCCTTTTGCGCGGTCGATTTTATTGACAAGCAGGATAATCGGTTTATCATGCCCTGTTAAACGATCTAAAAGAAGAGTGTCGTAGGCTGACAACCCGCTCCACGGCTCGACCATATAGAGAATGAGATCGAGTTCACGCAGCGTGCGATAGGCTTGACGCAAGATATGACGACTCAGCTTGTTATGCGGACGATGCAGGCCGGGGGTGTCGACAAAGACGATCTGCACATTCTTACTATTGTAAATACAGCGGATGCGATTCCGTGTCGTCTGCGGCTTAGGGGATGTGATCACCAACTTCTTTCCCAAAATAGCGTTGATAAACGTTGATTTACCGACGTTTGTCTGGCCGATAACACCGACAAACCCGGAGCTAAAGGATTCCATCGATCAGTTCTCCATCTTTAACGGCGCGAGTCAGGCGATCGATATCCTGAGCAAGGAACCTATCACCTGCAAGATGAGGGACAAGACGACGAATTCGTTCGTAAACCTGTCGTGTCGATCCTGCAAGGTGGTCAGAGAGACGAAAATCGAGCGCTTGCGCAGCGCAAAGAAGCGTGATCGCCACCACTTGTTCTACGTTCTCTATCACCCGTAAGTTCTTATCGGCAGCGATCGAACCCATGCTGTTATGATCCTCTTTGCCGCCGGAGGTGGGAATCGAATCGACCCCGGCAGGATGGCAGAGGATCTTGTTCTCGCTTACTAAAGCTGCTGCAGTATACTGAGTGATCATCAAGCCGGAGTTAAGCCCGCTATTTTCCACGAGAAACAGCGGTAGGCCTCGATCGGAGCTCGTCAGCAGGCGGTCGATCTGCCGCTCAGCAATGCTGCCGATCTCAGCGATCGCCATTGCTGTCATATCGAGTGTAAGGGCAAGGATTTGTCCATGAAAATTACCGCCGGAGATTACTGTTCCATCACTCCAGATAAGCGGATTATCAGTAGCAGAATTAATTTCCACTGTAATCTTCTCCGCCAGGAAGGCGAGAGCCTCCCATGCCGGACCGAGCACCTGCGGTAAACAGCGCAGTGAATAAGAATCTTGTACTTCTTGCGGCCTACAGCAGTCTGTTTCTCCTTCTGTATAATGCTTGTCATTTAAGCGATCTTCGAATGATTCGTCTGTTTTCTGCACCAGTCGGCTGCCGGCAATCATTCGGCGGATGAGGCGAGCGATTTCGACTTGTCCGGGATGCGGCCGGACAGCATGGAGCCGTTCGTCAAACGGAGCAGTGAATCCTTGTAGTCCTTCCAGAACAAGCGAACCAGCGGCAACAGCATTCTTGAGCAGTCGCTTGCCGCGGAGCAGGGCGAGAAAACCGAGTGCGCTCATGTATTGAGTCCCATTAAGCAGCGCCAACCCTTCTTTCGGAGCCAGATCGAGCGGTGGTCGATCGATCAGCTTAAGGGCTTCTGTCGCGCTGATCACTCGCCCATTGTGCTCTGCCTCTCCTTCGCCGAGGAGGATTGCCGCCATATGCGCAAGGGGAATCAGATCACCGGATGAACCGACTGACCCTTTGCTCGGGATAAGTGGATGGATTTTATGGTTAAGTAACTGGACCAAATAGTCGATCGTCGTTGATCGAATACCTGATAGTCCCTTGAGGAGCGAGTTTATGCGAAAGAGGATCATTGCGCGTACTGCCTCGATCGATAAAGGCTCCCCCACACCGGTGCTATGGCTCAGAATTATATTGCGCTGTAATGCTCTCAAGTTATCTATAGGAATAGCTCGATCACTTAATTTACCGAACCCGGTATTTATTCCATAGGCCGGCCGGCGTGCAGCAACAATCTTCTCTATTATTGCCGATGTCTCGTCGACGCAACGGCGCGCAGTAGTAGTAATTGTAACCGGTTGTTGCGCGATGATTATTCTTTCCGCTTGCTCCAATGTCAAATTATTCCCATCCAGTTCGATCATCAGTCTGTTTCCGTCCTTTAGAATTAACCCAAAATATGCGTTAATAAAACCACAGACCTGCCCCTGCCTGCGCAGGGGCAGGGGTTCAAAGTTCCGGGGTTCACCCCTGATCAAGTCAGGGGTTCACGGTTCACGGTTAGAAAACGA
>DOHL01000027.1 GCA_003535305.1 Candidatus Acetothermia bacterium | reverse complement strand
AGTGGTTAGGAATTCAAGTCCCCTCAAACGCACCATCCGGGTGAGTAACGGAAGCGCAGAAGAATGTCAGGAATGTCAAGAAACAAGCTCTGACCCCTGACCCCCTCTCTGACCCCTTATGACCCCCTGTGTATACGACGTTGCGACTGAAGGGTAAGGGCGTAAGCCCATAGCGTATATGCTGTGTTGTCTGACGTTCAGTATGCATCATATTTCTATCCTATATATCCACACATTCCGACTTGTGGGGAATTAACCACAGGCAAGAGCATCTCTTCGCCGCACTCATGCTCGCGAGCGCACTCATCACAAAGCCATCCTTTGCCCGACCAGATACATTCAGCGCATACTTGTGCAGCAATTTTTCCACACGCCTCACAGGCTATCGAGGGAGGATCATTCCTAGCCAGAAGCTGAATGGACTTACCGTTAACGCCTTCCAGTTCTGACACAACTCTCAGGGTAAGCTCCGTAGTGGTCCCGAAGTCGTACTTATGATAAAAGTTCATTCCGGGGCCGAGTACATCACCCAGCGCAACCTTCATACCTCTTTCGTCATATTTTCTCATCGGGCTTACGGAGTATCTTGTCCCTTCGATTGTGAACGCACTTAGGTGTCCACAGCATTCCAACCAGATATCTCTGAGGAAGTCGTCCAAGTCTGCAAGCGTTGTATTAGCTGTCGCGGAAAGATGCATCCAATACGCAAGTAAGTCGCGTCCCTCAACCACAAGATGGAAGATCTTTGTTCTCCGCGACTTCCGTTTCTCCGGTGATGTCTCCGACATAGCTTTTCTTTGCTTGCATGACTTCAGGTGGTTAGTCATTCCCACCTTACTAAAGGCAGTATTGCAAAAACTACACTTTCCCTTGGACGCCTGTCTTATCATTTTCTCACACCTATCAATAGGATTATACTTGATACTCTGCTTAACACAAACCAAATGGCAGATACCGGTCCTGCCGTTCCCTGCGTTCGCCGCGTTGTTCGCCGGCAGGTCATCCCAATTTACTCAAATCTCTTCGTCAGCCAACAGCTATGATCGCCAACGAAGCTGCGAATATATCTTTAGCCCGGCGAATCTGAATATGTGCCATCATCAGAATTCCTTTCCTTCGTTCTAACCTCACTATTAGTACAAACATCCACCTTTGCAAAGAGAAGGACGTGGTCTTGCGCGGCCACGCCGCCTTCGGCCCCTTCCCAAGAGGCTGACCTCTAATTGAATTACTGCCGCAAGTAACTATTACGGCAACTGGGACGAGGGCCCTTAAGTATCATCTGTCGCAATCTGACTCCCAAGACGACAACGTCTGCGCAATCCGCGTGATCCCTTGTTCGACCTTCTCTTGCCGATGACAAAAGGAGATGCGAAGGAAACCGTCACTGCCGAAGACAGCCCCTGGAACCACTGCCACTCCGGCGTCCAGCAGGCGTTCGGCAAGGGAGACCGAATCCCCGGCCAAAAAAGGTGAAAAATCGGCAAATGCATAGAATGCCCCCTCCGGCAGGTGACAGCGCACCCCAACGATCCGGTTCAAACCTTCCACCAGGAGGTCACGGCGGCGGCGGTACTCGTCCACCATCCGGTTCACTTCCCGCTGCTCCCCGGTGATGGCGGCCACGGCCGCCTGCTGGGAGATCGAACAGGGATGGGTGACCAGGTGCGATTGGATTGCGACTAGATCGCGAATCAACCGTCTGTTCCCAATCACGTACCCCACCCGCCAGCCGGTCATGGCGTAGTTCTTGGAGAACGATCCTACTACGATCACGTTCTCCTCCCGAAACAGAGCGGCGGAGATCGGCCGGCGATCGAATACGATCTTCTCGTAGGATTCATCCGATATCACATATATATCGCGGGCAAGGGCCGTGTGGATGATCGTTTCCAGGTGATCGGGATCGATCAGCGCTCCGGTCGGATTACAGGGGAAATTGAGTACGATCACCTTGGTGCGGGGAGAGAGGAGTCGCTCTACCTGGGGAGGATGAACGCGGAACCGCTCCTCCGCGTGGGTAGCAAGGACGCGCACCTGCGCACCGGTCAGCTCGGCCAGCGCGGGGTAGGTCGGCCAGAACGGCGCCGGGAGTATCACCTCGTCCCCTTCTTCCAACAGGGCGAGGGCGAGCGAGAAGAGCGCCTGCTTGGCCCCGCAGGTGATCAGGACTTCATCGGCTTCAACGTCTGTCCCGTACTCGCGGCGGTAGTTGGCGGCGACCGCTTCGCGCAGCTCAGGGATCCCGGCAGCAGCAGTGTAATGGGTAAAATTCTCTGCGATCGCCCTTTGAGCGGCGTCTTTTATATGCTCAGGGGTGGGGAAATCAGGGTCGCCGGCAGTGAGGTCGATCAGATCGATCCCGGCACGCCGGAGCTCGGCCGCCCTCTCCATCACCCTTGCCGTGCCCGACCGGGAGAGGCCCTGTATCCGTTTTGCCCGTTTCAACCTTCCTCCTCTCCGAGCAGAAGCTCGATTCCGCGAAGATAGCTCTGCAATCCCTTCCCGTGTATCTGTCCTACGCAGACCTGTTTGATCACCGAGCGTCTCCTGAACGGTTCGCGCCGCTCGATGTCGGAGAGGTGCACCTCTACTGTGGGAATACCTACGGCGGCAACAGCATCGCGCAGAGCATAGCTGTAGTGGGTTAGCGCCGCGGGGTTGATCACGATCCCCTCCGCCCAATCTACGTGCTCGTTGATGAGGTCGATCAGCTTGCCCTCATGGTTCGATTGATAGATTCGCACCTTTACCCGCTTCGAAGCGGCGAACCGCTCGATCTCTCTGTTCAGCTCAGCAAGGGTCATCGTCCCGTAGACTTCCGGCTCCCGCCTCCCGAGCAGGTTGAGGTTGGGACCGTGAAGGACGAGGATCCGATGATGATGGCTGCTCATTTGCTGCTCCTTGCGCCCATGCTGTGCAGGACGGATTTTACGACTTCAGACGGAACATCATCAATGATCTCCACTGCGCCGATAGCATACGGGAGGGCGAAGCGCAATGCGCGGCCGCGCCGCTTCTTATCGTGCGCCATCGCCTCCCAGATGGCGGCGGCAGCGAAAGGCGGAGAACGGACCGGCAGCCCCCAGGCGGCAAGGACCGTCTCGATCCGCTCGGCGAGCGTACGGTCGGCCCGGCCCAGTTCTACTGCGATCCGTGCTTCAGCGACCATCCCGATACTCACCGCCTCGCCGTGGCGCAACTTAAATCCGCTCAGACGCTCCAGTGCATGTCCCACCGTGTGCCCCAGATTGAGCAGAGCGCGCGCACCCTCCTCGAACGGATCACCCTCGACGATGTCGATCTTTACGCGCAGGGCGCGCGCGATCTGTAATTTGTAATCTTCAATTTTCAATCCGTAATCTGCGATCGTCTCCAATTCCACGAACAGGTCTGGATCGCCGATAATACCGTGTTTAATCATCTCGGCCACGCCGCAGCGGACCTCTTCTGTAGGGAGCGTTGCCAGCACGGCGGGGTCGATCATCACCACGGCCGGTTGGTGGAACGCGCCGACGAGGTTCTTCCCACGGGGCAAGTCGACGCCTGTTTTGCCGCCGCTTCGCCGGCGATCACACCGATCCCGGGCTGCGGGTTTCCCACGAGGTCATGGGCACTCCCCGCGGTATCGATCGTCGGCTCAGGTTCGAGCCCATGGCGTGCCAGATAGCGCTGGCACTGGGCCAACGCCTGGGGATGCGAACGCACGCGCTTCAGATCAGAGAGCTTGGTCCCGGGAAGGGTAACCAGCATGTGGCGCACGCGCAAGATCACCTCGGCGTAGATGCGTAGATCGTGCTCCATTAATAGTTCGTACGCCTCGGTCACAGAACCGGCGACCGCGTTCTCAATCGGGAGCATTCCGTAACCGGCATCGCCGCGCTCCACTACGAGGAAGAGATCGGCGAGTGTTCGGCAGGGGATGCTTTCTGTTTCCGGACCGAAGAACCGGCCGATCGCCTCCACGGAATAGGCGCCGGTGACACCTTGAAACGCAACCTTGTTCATATCATCTCCTCCTTTGCCAGGTCAGGTCGTAACGCGGTGGCTCGGCGCAGATAGACGTGTTGGATCCGGTCAGGCCGTTGATCGGTGTTCCAGAGAACAAGCACCCGGATACAACGCGGCAGACCGCCTACAACAGCCATCTCCTGCAGACAAGAAAGCGGTGTGTTCACCCATCTCATCTCGTGAGCCGCGCGTGCCGGATAGGCCGCATCCAGGTCTGGTGTGACGGTGAAGGCAACACTGGCTACATCATCGACCCGCAACTCGTTCAAAGCGACGATCCGCTCCAGCAACTCGCGCGTTGCCGTGACAATCGCCGCGGCAGAGTTCTCCTCCACGCTTGTGGCGCCGCGAATACCACGACAGTACATCTTCCCTCCTTCCTAAGCTACACCTGTTCCAAAAAAAAGACCACAGGCATTGCCTGTAGTCGTCTCCGGCTCTCCTGATCGCGTTAGTTAACTACACGCGTACAGGAAAACCGGTAATAAACCAAAAGAAGCTTGAGGAGCCACACACGGATATGTTGTTCAAATTCCTCTTTGCCTCTATCATTATACTTTCATTGCAAGATGCTTTCTATTTGTCAAGAGCAAATTACATCACCAAAAAAGTACTCCAAAT
>DOHL01000074.1:1457-4891 GCA_003535305.1 Candidatus Acetothermia bacterium | reverse complement strand
AAAATTGATTTACCTTGCCTGGAGCGTGAGGAACCAAATATAAAAAAGTTCGAGGTTCTTAAGGTTAAAAAAGCAGATATACAGTGAAGGAAAAACAGAGGACATCTCGATATGACAAAAAATACTTCTCTTAATATCAGTCGTGATCTTGCGTTGAACCTTGAGGAGATCATCGGTCAATGTATTGCCATTCTCGGTATACGCGGTTCGGGAAAATCAAATACTGCCGGCGTGATCTTTGAAGAGTTACTGAAACATAATTATCCATTGACCATTGTAGATATCGACGGTGAGTACTTCGGTCTCAAAGAACATTTTGAGGTGCTGGTCATCGGGTCCGGCGGCAACGTTGATATTGAAATCGACTTGGAGAGCGCAGCTGAAATCGCTGAAATCAGTTTGGAAAAAAGCATTCCTCTTGTGCTGGATTTAAGTAGTTACCTTGCCGAGGAACGGAATGAATTTCTCAAAAACTATCTCAAGCGTATCTGGAGCCTGGCCGGAAAACTACGGCGTCCTTATATCATCGGCATCGAGGAAAGTCACGAATTCATCCCACAGGGAATCAGAACCGAACTTAAAGAACTTATCGCGCGCATCGCTCTGCGTGGCCGTAAACGCGGCCTGGGAACGATCATCATCTCACAACGCAGCGCAAAGGTGGAAAAAGATGTTTTAAGTCAGGCAGGAATGCTCTTCCTCCACCGTGTCGTCCATGAAGCTGACATGCGAGTCTATTGCGATCTCCTTCCCTGGCGTAAAAGTGAAGTCAAAGAAGTGATCACCCATCTTGGGACGGGCGACAGCGTGTACGTAAATGGAGAGACGATTCTTCCTATCTATATTCGAGAGAGGGAAACATTTCATGCCGGCTTCACCCCTTCCCTGGAAGTGATCGCTACACCTCAACTCAAACAGGTCAGCCAATCGATAGTCGCTGCTATTGAACGGGCCAAAAAAGGGAAGAAACACTCTCAAGAAGGAAAACTGCAACAAGAGATCATGCGGATCAAGGAAAAACTGGCAAAGAAGGATCAGGCTATCCAGCAGTTGGAAGAAGTAGCCCGCACTTTGGGGTATATCAAATTTGAAGTTCCGTCTCTTGTAACTGCAATAAATCCGCAGAAGCCCGCCCATTCGGAGAAGATGGCGAATTTAACGGAGGAGCAACACAGTGCAAAGCAGAGTTTACCGACTGCTGTATTATATAAAAGTGCAATAAGCACGGCGAAACCTGCTGTAACAGATCAAAATAAGACAAACAGAAAACAGAACGGGCTTCCATTGGCTGTCATGCGCCATATCGAGAGCATAACAACGCGAGTAGGAAGGAGAGATATCCCTGAACGCCGTCTGCTCTCTTTCCTTATCAACCGTGCTCCTGCTATCTATTCCGCTGCCCAATTGGCTGCGTGGATCGGTTGTGCCCCTGAAATCATCGAAACGATTCCTTTGCAAAATCTACTCGATCTCAATTTGGTCGTTCGTGAACGGCGAATTGGTGGATACCATTACCGCAGCAATCTCAAGCCGTTTGTATTAAAAGAGTTCAGTCTCTATCAGCCGGATATCAGGGAGAAAGAATTTCATCTGATCACCGTCATCCTCAAAAAAAACCTTACTGCGTTAGCATAAAAACTCTCTGAGATTCCCCGAGCGCGGCAAAGGAGTACGGGCAAGAAATATGGTTCTGGGCTTGCTCTGCCTACCTGTCTCACTTTGCTCGACACAGACAAATTTTCATGGCACAGAAACTCTTAGCCGATCTACGTGAAAGCGACTCTTATCTCTGTTTCTACAGATTTAGCAGGCTGTTGATCTGCGCCCGATCGAACCCCACAACGATGGTCCCATCGATATCGAGAACAGGAACACCGTATTGACCGCTCTTATCGAACAACTCTTGCGCTTTTTCCATATCTGCTGCGATATCGATCTCTTCAAAGGAGATGTTATGGCTGTTCAGATGCTCTTTTACCGCATGACACCATGAGCAAGTCGGGGTTGTATAGACAATTACACTGTGTTTCATCGTTATTTCCGGTTTCTCTGGTTATGTTTGTTAAGAAACCAGACTCCTCCAATTATTTTTTGTTCCTATTTACCGGCGCTGTCAAACATGCACGCTCGGCGCTTTTAATATTCAATACTAAAATTATAGCTTGACAAGCAACGTTTATCAACTATTTAAGTAGGGGCAGGCCCCCGTGCCCTGCCCTGCACAATGACTATGCAAGGCCTGCCCGGATCACGCGCAATCACCGGAGAACGACGGGCAACCACAGGGGGTTGCCCCTACGTACCGTTGCTAAATGTTGTCCACCGGTTTAAAATATTAACCACAAAACGATATTCAGATGACGTCAAACAATACGGATGGACCCTATTTAAATAATTAAAATATCGGCGGCACAGAGCCTTCGAATGGAGGAATCATGGGGGAAACACGGATCAATTTGATATCAGGGATGCAATTTGTCGGAACAGGAAGTAGCGGCCACAGCGTGTTGATGGATGCATCGCCAAAGGTCAGCGGCGGCAAAGACAGCGCAGCGCGGCCACTCGATCTTATGCTGATTGCGCTGGGTGGCTGCACAGGCATGGATGTAATCTCTATCTTGCGCAAGATGAGAACTGAACCCGCAGCATTTGCAATAAAGATCGACGATGAACGGGCAGAGGGATACCCATCGGTAGTGACAAAAGTGCATATCACCTATTACGTTACCAATGACGTCCCAGAAGAAAACCTCAAAAAAGCGATCGACTTATCGCTAAGCAAGTATTGTCCAATTGCCAACACCATCGCTGGAGTAACAGAGATAGCTTTTAGCTACGAGATTGGAAAAGAGATTTGAATCTGTGAGCCACATCCGGTAATGACACGCCCGTAGGGGCAACCCCCTGTGGTTGCCCGTTGTTTTAGTGGAGCATGTTATGTAACCAAATGGAATCCTATTCCACGGGGCAAGCACGCAATCGCTTCCAAATTTTCAGAAAATCTTGAATGGTCGGGACGGCCGGATTTGAACCGGCGACCTCTTGCGCCCCATGCAAGCACGCTACCTAACTGCGCCACGTCCCGTCACTAAACGATGGTACTCTTATTTTTCCAATGATGCAAGGTACAAAAAAAGGTCAGGGGTCAGGGGTGATGGGGAAATAAAGGATCGAGGCACGAGGCCTGCCCCCGGCCGCAGGCCCAGGGGATCGAGGATCGAGGATCAAAGATCAAAGTTGACAATGTCATCTTTTCCTGTCATCTTGCGTGATTTTGCTCAGCTTGTAATCCTGTACGTGTCCGCCTTCCTCTTCATCTCTTCACCCATCACCCATCACTTCTTTTATCTCTCTTCTCTGCCTCTGGGCTTTGGATGTTGGACATCTTCCTATGACTCTCGACTCCTGACTCTCGACTCCTGACTCTCGACTCC
>DOHL01000074.1:0-1068 GCA_003535305.1 Candidatus Acetothermia bacterium | reverse complement strand
CTGAACCTCGTTCCTCGTTCCTTTCTTAACCTCTGACTTCTTCACGAGGCAGATCAAATTTTACCCCGAGGCGGCGGCCTGCATCCTCCAACGCTCTTATCACCGAGAGGTGTAAAGGCACTCCTTCCTGTCGGCGACGCTCGGCCAGTTCAAATTCCTTCTCTCCGTGGATATAGATGCGCTCCTCTCCTGGTATCAGGGAAGTAGTCTTCAATTGCTGAATCAATCTATCCATAGCAGCTGTAAATTCTTCTTTGGACCGGAAAGCGCTGATTTTAAGCGCCCCGAAAAAATGCCCCACATCCGCTCTCTTTTCCTTGCCGGGATCACCGACATCCAATCCAAATGCAGCGCCGGAAAGCACGCCGGCCAAAATATCCACCAACAATGCCAACCCGTACCCCTTGTAACCACGCATAATGTCACTGCCGCCCAACGGCAAAAGACTTCCTCCGTTTAATACTGCAGCAGGATCTGTTGTCGATTGCCCGGACTTGTCGATTGCCCATCCCAAAGGGATTTTGTTTCCTATCTTCTGGTGCAAAGCCACCCGTCCAATAGTGACTATGCTGGTAGCCATATCCAGCACATAGGGGTATTCCTTGCCGGCAGGAACGGCAACCGCTATTGGATTGGTTCCTAAGATTGCTTCACGTCCATGCGTGGGAGAGACCAGCGGCTGAGAATTACTCACACTGATACCGATCATATCATAGGGTAACGCCATCATGGCATAATAACCGGCAATGCCATAGTGATTGCTGTTGCGGACAGAGATAAATGCGATATTTGTGTCGTTAGCTTTTTCAATGCATCGTTGCATTGAACGGTAGGCCACTACCGGACCAAGTCCGTTCCCGCCGTCCAACAGAGCGGTGATCGGCGTTTCATTTATTACCTGGATTGGAGAGCGTGGATCGATACATCCTTGCTGCAGAGGCGCGCCGTAGTAACTGTGCAACCGGATGATTCCATGGGAATCGATTCCTCGTAGATCAGCGGCGATAAGGACATCAGCGGTGATCTTTGCGTCTTCCTTCGGCACTCCTGCCCGTTGGAAATAACGGA
>DOHL01000137.1:6084-10831 GCA_003535305.1 Candidatus Acetothermia bacterium | reverse complement strand
CCAGTCCTGTCTGCGCCTGCCTGTGCGTTGCTCGCAGACAGGTGCAGCGTGCAGGCAGGGGGCACAGAGATTATTCTAAAGATAAAAAATTCGTAACTACTCAGGTCTGCCCTGCCATGCACAATCACTGTGTAAGGCAAGCTCCCGGCCGCAGGCCTAATAACCTGAGTAGTTACCTTTTATTTAATATCTTTCTCCCTGCCCTGTTAGATGTTTGCTATCTAACAGGGTGAATGTTCTCTGTGGTTAATGCATAATCTGGGATCATTGATTACCGGCAACGAAATGGTTCTCAGAGCAAAAGATCGGAGCTCTCCTTTTTCGACAAATAGACACTCAACCGGATATCCTATCCTGTGGAGGTCGATTATGACAGTTCGGAAAATTCCAAGTTCGGATAAGGATCTCCTTGCCGAATGCATTGTAGAGACGTTCCGCGCCAGTGGTCCCGGCGGGCAGAATGTCAACAAGCGGGATACAGGGGTGAGAATTCGTCATCATCCCACAGGGATCGTTGTGACGTGCCAACGTGAGCGCAGTCAGTATCGCAATAAACAGATCGCATTAGAGCAGTTACGACGAAAGTTGGACGCCCTTTCACAGCCTGATCCACCCCGTATTCCGACCGCCATTTCCCCGGGCGTTCGCGCGCAACGCCGCATCAGCAAAAAACGGCAAGCAGCGAAGAAACGGATGCGGAGAAAGCCTGCTATTGAGGAGTAGGCGGATCGAACCGCAGGTGGTATCTATTTTGCGGTTTTTGTTCGCCTAAAATGATGGCGCCTTTAGACGGCAATATTGAATTTGCGCATTATCGCTTCCAGAACACCGCCGCTGATTGTTCTCATCTTATCTCTGATCAGATAGCAGACAGCTCTGTCATTTATCGGATCGACTTCGATAAGTTTGGCGTTCTTTGTGACCTCTACGCCGCTGCGCAGAAGACCGCGCAGCATACCGCTTATCGGCGCTTTTAGCGGCCGGTTTTCTACCCGCCCAACGATCTGATTCGCATCTACCCGATCGCCGATCTTTCTATTTGTGGTGAAGATTCCCGTGCGCGGCGCCCAGATTACTCGTTCTTGCGCAAGTCCGTTAATTGCTATTGGAATTCCTGTGTTCTCTTCTGCTTTCCCAGCAGTTATTATTCGTCCGAGGTTGTTGCTATGATTCGTCTCAACTACGATATCCACATCACGGTCGGCATAAAAACCTGGACCCAGCCCGATCACCAGTGGCGCATCATTGATCTTTACCTGTGTATTTAGCTTTGCCATAACAGCATCGATCAGCACGTCCGGCTTTAACTTCTCTTTTATTGATGTTTCCGGATCTACCACAATCGGTATATTCCCATCCTGCCAGACTCGATGGATCTGTTTGCGCGAAAGAACAACAAGTTCTGCTGTCACACCCTCGATCGTCTTCTTCCCATCAAAGACGGCTTCGCAAAATGAAGTACCGCGACTGACCGCTAAAGGATCGGTGATCTCGGTAAGGCAGACTCGCAGGTGGTTGCAGTGCAGTCGGTGTGCTACGCTGCTTGCAACCTCTCCGCCGCCTTTGATCAGCACGATCAGCTCAGATAGTTTTTTCATCGCTAACCGCTCTTCCTAACTACCGCAGCCACGAAAAGGGAATTTACTCATTGTGAGGAATCTTGATTGTGCTCCCGCCGATGAATTCTCTGACCAGAGCATCACCAGGAATGAAACGATGATCCTTAATTTGCGTCAACGGCAACCCTTCGACTGATTGCAGGAGCGATTCCAGCCGCTCGTAGCGGGTACGCGCATCGAGAAAAGTTCGATATTGCGCGAAATCCTCCTGTTTCGGCCAATACCTGCTATTGCCGGAAAAGAACGGTTTTAGAACCGGCATGTCAAACGGCATGCCGCCGTTGATTATCATATCGGCCAAACCCTTCAAAGGAATGATGCTGTATAGCTCGCCTGCTCGCACATAATGCCAGTGGAGAAACGTTGACAGCGGGTTATGGTTGCGGTATTTTGCGTCGCGTAACGTTCTGCGAAGGAGGCGGATATCTTCAAATCGCGTCATCTTTTTTTTGCTTGTTCGTCCTTTATTATCATCCTCATAGAGGACGTTCATCGCTTCGATGTACAGACGGAATATTGCATGCGAATCGATTCCTTTACTGATCGGCGGGTAGAACCCATGTAGGCAATCGAGGAGGAGTATCTGGTCGCGTTCCAATTTTACTTCCTCAGTACCTATCCGACGTCCTTCTTTAAAACTGTAAATCGGCTTAGCCACTCTTTCGCCGGCAAGAAGTTTTAGCAGGTGAGCGTTGATCGATTGAATATCGAGCGCTTCCGGTGTCTCATAATTGCGGTCATCGATCCAGTCTGTTGGGTGCGCAATCAACGGCCAAAAATAATCGTCGAGATTGAGCATGAGAAATTGCAGGCCGTGACGGCGTAACCGTTCCGTTAATTTCACGGTAGTCGTTGTTTTGCCAGACGAAGAAGGGCCGCTGATCCAAATAAGTTTGATCTTATCTCCTGCGTTGATGCGCGCGATGACCCGGGCTGCTGCCTCATCAAGAGAGGCTTCGTAGGCGGCCAATGCAGCATCGATCAACTGATCGATCTTCCCGCTGCGGGTGATTTCGTTCAAATCGGCGATAGTAACGCAATGATGATCGCGGTTCCACTGCTCAATCTTTTCCATCTGCGCAGTTGGATAGCCGTTGCAGACAAACTGTCGACTGGTGATTGCTCCCTGACGCACCCAATGGTGCCCCCAGCGGAAACATTCGTAAGCGTCGGCAGTGATGGTAAATCCGTAGCTGCGTAGAACGTGGAGAACAACATCCTGTATCTGTTCCACGGTCGGGGGGAAATTAGAAACGAGATGATAAGGATTGGCATTGAGACAGGTTACGACCAAGTCAGAGAGAAATTCTGCAATCGCTTCATCGGTTGCTGTGCCTGGGCCGCCAGCCGCACAGGCGTCAAAAATACGGTCGTTGATCGCCGGCAAATAATCACGCTCAAAACCACCTATCGATACAGCGGCACGGAACAATGCCCGTACTATCCGGCCCTGGTCGAAGGTAAGCAACGCGCGGTCTCTGTTTATTACTTTACTGATCTTATTGATAACCGCCATAACCACTTAAATTGTAGCGCCGGAGAGACTGTTTAGCCAGCCGGAGAGAGCAAAGCGATTGTGTAATACCGCTCCTGTCTGTATAATCTCCCAATCAGGAGGTAAAAGCAGTTCCTGGATAACTGACTTTATCGCTACAAACCTACACATATCACTTGACAAGGAGTGAGAGGAAATGCGTTATACTATAGATGAGATTGGTGAGGATTTTGTGGTGGTCAACGGTGAGCGTATTGAAGCGGCAGAAAACGGAAAGAGAATCAAGAATGAGAAAGGTCATCCATTCCGAGTTATATGCGGCCGCGACGGGCAACCTTTCACGCCTTATGACTGATTGGTCGTCTTGCGTCCGATTTGCCTACAACCGTTTCAGGGACGGGCTGGATTTCAACGCTATGCGAATTGCGGCCAAGGAGAAGTATCCATCCCTGAATACAAGGCAAATATCCGACGCTGTGACTGAAGCGAAAGGCAAACACAAGCGAACTAAAGAGCAAGAGCCGATTGTGTTTGGTGGAAAGAAGCTGTTTGCCCAAGTCTGCGCAGGTCAAGTTTCGGCAGAGCAATGGCGGTTTGTGCGGGACGGAATGATGTATTCACGGGGAGATCGTACCAAAAGCGGGAATCCAATCCTTCGGGTGGTTGTTGAAGGTGACGCCTACGCCCTGCGCGTTACGACCGGCAACCGGCAGTTTGAGAAATATTCAATCTTTGTCCCTGCCAAATTTCGAGATAACTTAAATACCTTGCTTTTGTCCGGTGATGCCTACAATGTAAGAATTCGTAGGAAAGACGAGACCAAGTATGCTGTCACGATTGATTATGAGACGCTGGATACTCCAACAATATTTACTCGAAACAACGGAGTGCTTGGAGTTGACTCTAATCCGACAAATATAGCCATCTGTTGCGTCTCTACCAACGGGAACAGGATTTGGTCGAAGACTCTGCCAAACACACGAATGTTCTACGGTTCGAAAGACAAAACCAACTACGAGATTGCTCTTTTGATCAAGGAGATTGTCTCACTCGCTGTTGAAAATCATTGTGCTGTGTCTGCTGAAAATTTGAGGTTCAAGAAAGACTATATCAAAGGACGGCGTAGATGGAATCGAATCAAATCGAACTTTGTTTGGAAGTCGTTTCTGGAATTACTTGAACGGAAATGCCTCGAGAACGGTGTTGAGTTCATCAAGGTGAACCCAGCTTTCACATCCGTTCAGGGAAAATTGAAATACCAAGGGATGTTCAACGTTCCCGTGCATGAAGCTGCTGCTTACGTCATAGGTCGGAGAGCATTAGAATTCAATGAGAGAATCAGTGTCTATCAGTGTCGCCGCAAAGAGGTGAAGAAAGTCGTTCTCCAAACCATGCAGGAAGAGGGGAAAGACTTGAATCATCGGCAGTATAACTGGACTTTGTGGAGAACACTGAGAGATATACCTGTCCTCACAGGACACCTATCTCGCCTGCGTAACCCCGGAGAGTTGCGTGGCAATGACCTGTCTGCGTGCGGCCACGCACAGGTAGATAGGAACTGTGGTGGGAATCCACAGAGGGAATCGCAGCCTAAAACTGGTCTGACTGCGTATGACGGCACGGAGCCTTCGAA
>DOHL01000137.1:0-5733 GCA_003535305.1 Candidatus Acetothermia bacterium | reverse complement strand
TGACGGCACGGAGCCTTCGAATCAGGGTGAAGAAAGGCACCCTTCACAGCCTATGCGATTTGGACAGGTTGTGTAAACCAGGAATATAGATGAATACAAGCGAAATATTACGAACGCTCTCCGACAGCTTCGGAGTAGCAGGCTTTGAAACCGAGGTACAAGAAAAAATCAAAGAGCTGATTGAGCCTTATGTCGATGATATCAAAGTCGATAGATTGGGCAACCTGATCGCCCGACGCCGCGGCAAGGGTAAGATGAGATTGCTGCTCGATGCCCATATGGACGAGGTTGGATTTATCGTCAAGTACATCGAAGAGAGCGGATATCTGCGCTTTGCTCCGCTCGGAGGATGGGATAACCGGATTATTCCGGCCCAGCGAGTAACAATTCTGCTCCGCTCAGGGGAGAAGATCTGTGGGGTAATCGGCACTGCTCCCCCCCATATCCTCGACGACAAAGAACGGACTAAGGTCATCCCGATCGACGAGATGTTTATCGATGTCGGAGCAACATCACGTAAAGAGATAAGAGATATCGGGATACACATCGGTGATCCGCTCGTTATCCACTATCCGTTCACTGAACTTACAACGGGATATGTTACAGGCAAGGCATTTGATGATCGGGCCGGTTGCGCAGTGTTGATCGAAGTCGCCCGTAACATCGCCAAGGTGTCACTCGACATCGATCTTGTCTTCGCCTTTGTCATCGGCGAAGAGGTGGGGTTACGCGGCGCACGGACAGCTGCTTATCAAATCGATCCGGATATCGCGCTTGCTATCGAAGGAACGATCGGAGCGGACATGCCCGGCATTCCCGAAGCGCGACAGCCGGTTCGGCTGGGCAAAGGGCCGGCGATCACTGTGGCCGATCGCTCGATTATCGTCAATCCACGAATGGTCAAGGCGTTAGAGAGAGTGGCTGAGGAAGCAATGATTCCGTATCAATACAAGCTGCCGACTTACGGCGGAACTGACGCCGGCGCGATTCACTTGACAAAAGCAGGAGTTATCAGCGGAGTCGTCTCTGTGCCGTGCCGCTATATCCATTCTCCTATATCAATATTGCGTCTCAATGATTTGGAGCACACCATCCACTTCGTTACTGAATTCGTCGGCAAGTGCCACCGACTGTTAAATCCGGTATAAATCACTATTGGTCGCAGCATCGATTAAAGAGATGAGACGCGTGAAAAATACGGTACAAGAGGAAATTCAGTGGTTACGGCGTGAAATTAAACGCCATGATCACCTCTATTATATCCTCGACCAACCAGAGATCTCTGACGCGGAATACGACGTATTATTCCGGCGGTTACAACAGTTGGAAGCGGATTATCCCGAGCTATGTACCCCTGATTCACCGACTCAGCGCGTAGGCGCTCCACTGGCAGGTAGATTTGTAACGGTCACCCATTCGCTACCGATGCTCAGCCTTAACAATGCGTTTGATGAGGCAGAGATTAGAGATTTTGATCGCCGGGTACGACAAGAAGTAAAACAGAGCGAGATCGCATATGTAGTGGAACCTAAACTCGACGGGTTGTCAGTAGAACTCATTTATCGCGACGGTCTCTTTGTCCAGGGAGCGACGCGTGGTGATGGAATAAACGGTGAAGATATTACTGCCAACTTGCGTACGATCAAGAGCATTCCTTTGCATCTGCATAAACTACACGGAAAAACACCCCCGCTTATCGAGGTGCGGGGAGAGGTGTACATCGACCGTGCCGACTTTGATCGTATCAATGAACAACGACAGCAAGACGGAATGTCTCTCTTTGCCAATCCGCGTAACTTTGCAGCTGGTTCGCTCCGTCAGCTTGATCCGAAAGTGACTGCTTCACGGCGACTGAAAATATTCTGCTATGATATCGGCCATGTCGAAGGGCTCACCGTGGAGACACAGTATGATCTTCTCAGGATTCTGTCACATCTTGGGTTACGGGTAAATCAACTTTACCGGATCTGTCGTGGGATCGATGCTGCGATCTCCTTCTATCGGCAATTAGAGAGAGAACGCGATGATCTGCCGTATGAGACCGACGGTGTCGTTATAAAAGTGAATGATTTTATTTATCGTCGTGTTTTAGGGGCAGTCTCGCGCTCGCCTCGCTGGGCAGTCGCAGCTAAATTTGCAGCGGAAGAGGGAATCACATCGGTGAAGGATATTAGAGTTCGTGTCGGACGGACAGGTGTCTTGACTCCGATTGCTATTTTAGAGCCGGTACGGATACGCGGGGTGGAGATCTCGCATGCCACTCTCCACAATGAAGACGAAGTACGGCGAAAGGATATTCGTATCGGTGACAGAGTAGTAGTTCAACGGGCAGGAGACGTGATCCCCAAGATCATCCGCCCGTTGGTCGATCACCGCAGCGGCACTGAACAACTCTTTACAATGCCAACGCAATGTCCCAGTTGCAATGAAGTGATCACTCGCACCGCCGGCGAGGCGGCTCATCGCTGCAACAATATCTCTTGTCCGGCGCGAATCAAAGAGAGTATCTCCCATTTCGTCTCTAAGGGCGGGCTGGATATCGACGGCTTCGGCTTTCGCCTCATCGAGCAATTGGTAAACCGAGGGATCGTGAATAAGGTAAGTGATATCTTTTATCTTACGCAAAAGAGATTATCAGAGCTGGAGCGGATGGGAGAGAAATCGGCAACAAAACTGATAACAGCTATTGAGTCGAGTAAACGAATCCCATTTTCCCGGTTTCTTTTTGCGTTAGGGATCCCATTCGTCGGCGAACACGCCGCGGAAACATTAGCTGGTCATTTTCGTGATCTGAGTCACTTTCTGACGGCAACAGAGGAAGAACTGTGTCAAGTTTCTGGGATAGGGCCACACACCGCTGCCGGCATCGTTTCTTACATCCAGATACCGGCCAATAGGAAGGTGATCGATGAGCTCCTTGCAGCTGGAGTGAGCATCGCAAGGAAACAGCAACAGACAGGTGGGTTAGTCGGAAAAAGGTTCGTCTTTACCGGTACGTTGCAGACGATGACACGAGCAGAAGCAACGGCGAGAGTTAAAGGCGTTGGCGGTAGGATGTCATCATCGGTCCGCATCGACACTGACTACATCGTTGTCGGAGAGAGTCCAGGCGCAAAATACCAACAGGCTATCGACCTGGAGATCACGCTATTGACCGAGGCCGACTTCATCGCGCTCATGACTGAACATGAGTAACCCGCAGAGACTACTTGGATTTGACCGGCGCCGGTTGACCGAATTTCTTGCTGCGCGTAATGAACCGAAATTTCGCGCAACGCAGATATGGCACGCGCTTTATCGCGATCTGGCCTCTAACTATGCCGAGATAACAACGATTCCGATCTCCCTCCGGCAGGCACTGGTCGATGATCTCCCGTTCGATACGATCACACCGATCCACACTGCAGTCGACCACTTTACTTCAAAGGTTCTGTTCCAATTGGCGGATGGAGAGATGGTCGAAGCGGTATTGATGCGCTATGACCGTCGCAACACCGTCTGTGTATCTACTCAGGTCGGCTGCCCCCTCAATTGCCTGTTCTGTGCCACCGGCCAGAGCGAATTCAAACGCAATTTGACCGTGGGAGAGATAATCGCCCAAACTCTTTACTTTGCCCGTCAACTCCACAACGAGGAGAGGGATAATCGCAGTAAAATCACTAACGTTGTGTATATGGGAATGGGTGAGCCGTTCTTGAATTATTCCGCCACGATCACATCGATCAAAATCTTAAACGATACAGATGGATTCGCCCTTGGTGAGAGACGGTTCTCAATCTCTACCATCGGGATCATTCCCGCTATCGAGCGATTCAGTCGAGAGAATCTGCAAGTGAATCTCGCCGTCTCCCTCCATGGCGCAGAAGATGGGCTGCGAAATAAGTTGGTTCCGATAAACAGGACTTATCCCCTGTTTTTGTTGATGGAAACTTGTCGGGCCTATGTCCAACGCACCAACCGACGGATAACCTTTGAATATGCGTTGATTAACGAGGTCAATGATTCTCCCTTGCATGCGCAGCAGTTAGCGCAACTTGTGCAAGGTATGCTTTGCCATGTCAATTTGATTCCGCTTAACCCAGTGCCTGGAGTAGATTTACATCCCAGTTCAGATAAGAAAAAACGCTCGTTTCAAGCCGAGCTGAAAAAAAGAGATATTTCCGTCTCGATGCGCCTGCGGCGGGGGCTTCGGATTGAGGCAGGATGTGGTCAGTTACGAGCACGGATGCCGAGCCTGCGTAAAGAAGGCACAAGCTAATACGAGTGGTAAGGCAAAGACCGATCGCAGTAAGACATAAATCGATGGGAGGGATCGAGAGTTTTAGATAAGGTCATAGCAGGCGATGACCAGGCAAGGCAACATAACCTGTTGGTGAGCTAAGGGTCAATCATTGAGCGAACGGAGAAACTCTATCGCGTAACGATCCCAGGAGTCACTGAGCCGCCCTAATCCTTGGTTTAACAGTTGGCGAACTCTTTCTCGACTCACACCGAGTTGACGACCGATCTCCGCCAATGAATAGGAGCGAGCATCATGTAATCCATAATGATAACGTAGTACCAGCGCTTCGCGGGGAGGAATCTGCTTCAGTTCGTGTTCCAATTCCTCGTTAAAGATGAGTCGTAGAGCCTCTTTTTCCGGCGCTGCAATCGTTTTGTCCTCGATCGTTTCGTAGCGGAGATCATCGTTTGCATCTCCCACCAGTTGATCGAGAGACAGCACCTCTTTCACTTGTTCCTCTACTTGACGCAAAGTGTCGACTGATATGCCGATCGCTTTGATAATCTCCTGCTCGTCGAGTGGCTTTCCATCGCTGCGAGCACGTAACGCGTCGAGCGCGCTGATAGCACGGAAGATGTATTCTGGGATGCGAATCATCCGCGAATATTCGGTAATTACATTGCGGATTGCCCGCCTGATCCACCAAGAAGAATATGTGCTTAAGCGGTATCCTTTTGTCTGATCGAACCGTTTCACTCCTTCGATCAGACCGATGTTACCTTCCTGGATGAGGTCAAGGAGAGCGATGCCGGAACCGCTGTATTGACGAGCAATAGTAACAACAAAAGGTAGATGCGAAAGGACCAATTTCTCATACGCTTCTATATCCCCAGCACTTTTACGTTCTGCCAGTTCCATCTCTTTTTCTGCCGTCAGAACAGGGAACCGCGAAATTTCCCGCAGGTAAATGCGAAGAATATCGTGAACGCCGGAATGTCCTTTTGTCGCTTTTTCTACGATGCTATCGACATCAAATTTTATATCTACCATCGGTAATCACAAGGTATTTTACGGCATATATGTGTCAAAATACAAACAGATCATGCAACAATGAACTGGATTCCGGTTTTCGCCGGAATGATGAATACATGTTGACTAAGATGCGTTCTGTGGCAAAGTGGAGGAGATATGCAAATAAAAATTGGCTCTTCGATATTTCATGTGGATGGTCACCCATGCTGCTTCACGCACCGCTTCGATACGACTGTGTGTTGCCCGCCAGAACCAGCTTCGTAGGTATGCTATCTCATAACATAACTGAAAATTCTCACGAATATGGTATGCCCGCACTGTCTTTAATTCCAGGTTCTTTTGATTCGTCAACCAGAGGTAGCGTGTCTTCTTTAATATCGCCTGCTCCTTAACCTCCTGTCTGCGGGCCGAATCCACTGCGGCGCTTAACACTCTCAGCACATGACAGCGGTCGGTTGCGAAGCAAGACCGCCTGCCTG
>DOHL01000002.1:4461-6929 GCA_003535305.1 Candidatus Acetothermia bacterium | reverse complement strand
GATGGTCTATCGCATCGTCAGTGAGGAGATAGAAGAACCGCAATATAAGCGGGTAACGGTCATCGGCTTGGAAGACGGACGGTTTCAACTTATTATAACGCAAGAGGCGATCGGAACGCCGGAGGAGTTAGCTTTTTTCGGTATTTTAGGTGGGATGATGATGCTCCATACCGGTGGGCGAGAGGTCGACTTTACACCGCTCATTTTCTTGATGGAGCGCCGTGAATTGCTCGTAGTAGGCGAAGAGTTCCTCCTCATCGGAGGAGGAAGATTCATCGTTGATAAGTACATCAAAATTGCAGGCATAGAAACGATCCAGGGAACTTACCTCGATCCACGCCGACCTGATGAGCGGATGATCTTTGCTTTTTCCCGCTGGGCGCCGGTCTTTCTCTTTCCGCGGCTACGCGTGGAAGAACTGATCGACGATGAATGGAGGCTTCTATTTAAAGTCGAATTGATCGACTACGCCCATCAACCACCGATTAAGTAGGAGGGATAATGTCACTAATAAAACTACGCGAAATCACCAAGGATTATCAGTTAGGCAAAACATGGGTCCATGCCCTGCGCGGCATCGATCTAACGATCGATACAAGCGAGATCATTGCGGTCATGGGGCCATCAGGATCAGGAAAATCAACCCTGCTCCATATTGTCGGTTGCCTTGATATCCCCTCTGCCGGAACGGCGCAGATCGAAGATATCGCCACAGAGAGCCTGAATGAACGACAACTTGTAAGGCTGCGGGGAGAGAAGATCGGATTCGTCTTCCAAACATTTAATCTGGTCGCTACTCTCTCTGCACAGGCGAATGTGGAGTTGCCGATGATCTTCCAACGGGTAAGCCGCAGCCGGCGGGCGCAGCGGGCTGCGGAATTACTCGCCAAGGTAGGGTTGAGTGATCGCGCTAAACATCGTCCTAATGAGCTTTCCGGCGGAGAACGACAACGAGTTTCGTTGGCGCGGGCTCTGGCCAATGATCCGGATATAATCCTTGCTGATGAGCCGACCGGCAACCTCGATTCAGAGAGCGGAAACACGGTGATGGAGCTGCTTAAGCGCCTGAAAAATGAAGAAGGGAAGACAGTGATCGTCGTTACTCACGACCCTGAAGTCGCAGCTTTTGCCGAGCGAGTGATCACATTGCGCGACGGACTCATAGTCAAGGAGAAACTCAATGATTAAAGATCTTTTCTCGCTGGCGATGCGGAGCATATTTACACGTAAATTACGCAGTTGGCTGACGGTGATCGGCATCTTTATCGGAATTACAGCCGTTGTGGCGCTGATCTCTCTCGGTCTCGGGCTGGAGCGGACAATCATCGACCAGATCGGCCAGATCTTTGGCGTAGATACGATAATGATTATCAGGCAACCAGAGCGACCAGGAGCGGCTCCTCCGCTTATTGCAATCGATTTCGATCTGATCCACGGGGTAGAGGGAGTAGCTGCTGTAGCCACTCTCCGGTCAGAGACAGGTTTTGTCAGCAAAGTGGCGGAAGATGATGCGCCAGTGCGCGGTCTTTTAACGGTCGTCGGTCTATCTCAGAAAATGATCAGTGAATTTCAGCCGTTTATCGGCGAGTTTACCCTCAAGCACGGCCGAATCTTGACAGCTGATGACACGTATAAGGCATTCCTCGGCCATGGAGTAGCGACACAATTAAGAGCGACGATCGGTGCAGTAATTGAGATCGAAGATCAACGATTTGAAGTGATCGGCATTTTAGAGCCTGACCCTGAGGAAATGAGGGCACAGGCCGGAGTGTTCGCCGGCCAGCCGCCAGTCATCACCGATGAGACAATCTTCATCCCGTTTGCGCTAATCGACGAGTTGTTTGAAGAAGCCGGCGCTCACTTCTTCCTCGTCAAAGTAGATGAGGGAGCGCAGATAGCGCAGGTGGCCGAAGAGATCGGAACCGCACTCACTGCAGCCGGAGTAGCAAATGCCGTCGTGATGACGTTTGAGGACATCCAGCAACCGATCAGCATGGCGCTGAGAGCTGTGCAGGGCTTTCTCGCCGCTCTTGCTGCGATCTCCCTTCTCGTCGGCGGGGTGGGTGTGATGAATACGATGTACACGGCTGTCTTAGAGCGAACGAAAGAGATCGGCGTTATGAAGGCGGTCGGAGCAAAAAATAGTCACATCTTATCGCTCTTCCTCATTGAATCAGGTCTGATCGGGCTCGTCGGCGGGGTGATCGGTGTCATTATCGGACTACTGTTGAGTACGGGAACGGCATGGGCAGTGCTCCACTTTTTCGATATTGAGATAATGACTGTTATCAGCGTTCCACTGATCGCAGGAGCAATTTTCTTCTCCTTTATCATCGGTTCGCTTGCCGGCATGCTGCCGGCCCGACGAGCGAGTAAATTGCACCCGATCGAAGCTTTGCGTTATGAGTAGAAAGGCGAAAGTTCGCCGGGTTCGAGGAACGAGGAACGAGGAACGAGGATTGAGGAAC
>DOHL01000002.1:1542-4136 GCA_003535305.1 Candidatus Acetothermia bacterium | reverse complement strand
GAACGAGGATTGAGGAACGAGGTTAAGAAAGAGGTGAAAAGAAGGTAAGGGAGTTTATGGGGTTCGTAGAGTTCGCCGGGTTCGAGGAACGAGGTGCGAGGTTAAGAAAGAGGTGAAAGAAGGCGAGGGAGTTCGTTGGGTTTATGGGGTTATTGCCCCATGAAGTAGGACTGTGCAGGGCCTGCCTGTGCTTGCCTGGCCAGCAAACAGGGAGGTCATTCGACCGGAGGTCATTGACGAAGTTAAGGCCAGTTACAATTCCAAGGAGGTCTAAGGTTGAGTTCACAAAAACGACTTGGCGATCAGATGAGAGGAGAGATTCCCTATCCGTTACGGCATGTATTAATCGAGGATATTCGTGCCGGACAATTTATCACCCAATGTTTTCTGGTCAAACAGAAGAATACGCGCTCGACAAAGCGCGGTGATCCTTATCTCGAACTCCAACTGGCCGATCGATCAGGATATCTTCCGGCACGTGCCTGGGCAGAGACGGCTAAGCGTTACGGCAACCAATTTAAAGAAGGGGATTTCGTCTTCCTTGAAGGTCAGACAGAGACTTACCGCGATGCGCTTCAGCTGATCGTTGAATCGATCAAAAGTTTGGAACGGCACGAAAAAGAGAATGGCAAGATCCTTGAGTTCGATCGCTCGTTCCTTGTTCCAGCGAGCCGCTACGATGTGGAAGAGATGTGGCAGGAAGTTCTCGCCATGGTCGCTGATGAGATCAGATCACCCCAGGTACGACAGTTATTACAAGACGTGCTTGGCAAATACGAACGTCAATTTAAGGAGTTTCCCGCGGCAATCGAGTACCACCACGCATATTTAGGCGGTCTGCTTGAACATTCGCTGGAAGTGGCGCGTGCGGTGCTCGCTTTTACCAAGGTGCATTCCGGTATCGATGTCGACATAGCTTTAGCTGGAGCCCTGCTGCATGATATCGGCAAGATCATAGAATTTGATGATCCGGTCGCAACTCGCCATAGTTTCAGCGGTCAACTGATCGGCCACCTCCTTTTGGGATGTAATATGATCCGCGATACAGCGATGGCGATCGACTGGCCGGATAACCGTATTCCTCAATTGATCGAACACATCATCCTATCGCATCACGGCGAACTGGAATATGGTGCGGCGATCCTGCCGAAGACGAAAGAGGCGATCGTTGTATACCATTTTGACGATCTCTCCGCTAAATTGAACATGATCGACAAGCACGTCGCTGTTGACACTACAGAGCAGGAGTTCACCGGTTGGCACCATCTTCTTACCCGTAAGTTTTTTAAGGGGAGAGATGAAGGTTGATCGTTGCTCAGTGCGGTAGGAGGACCACCTTTACCGCCTCATAATTCTTTTGCAGTTCTATTCCGCGTTCATATTCAGTTAGCGGTAGCTGATGGGTGACAAGCGGAGTAAGATCGATCCGTTGCAGTAACTGTTGCCCGCGCTCCCAAGTGGAGAATATCTCGCGTCCGACAACACCCTTAACTGTCACCTCTTTAAATACTATCTCTTCTGATATGTCGATTGGGATCGGAGCGTCAGGAAGACCGAAGGCGACAAATATACCTCCGTTTTCCAGTAAGTTGAAGCCCTGCTTGATGGCGATCGGGCTACCTGACATTTCGAGAACAACATCGGTGCGTTTGATTATCTCTTCTACTGATTCGCGTTGCGCATTGATCACCCCATCAGCTCCCATGATCATCCCTTTTTTCAGTCGTGCATCAGACAGTCCAACGAGCAGTACGGTCTCCGCGCCCTCTGCTTTAGCAATGCTTGCGGCCATAATACCGATTGGCCCATCCCCGAATATGACGACCCGCTTGCCGGCGACATCCGCCATCTGCACTGCGTGGACAGCGTTTCCGAACGGTTCTTGCAGAGTAGCTATTTCAGATGGGAGAGCGGGATCATTCACCCAAATAACATTCTCCGGAACAGCAACATACTGGGCGAACGATCCATCGCAATCGACCCCTAAAATGAGAAGATTATCGCAGATGTGAGGCTTGTTATTCCGACATGTTTTACAATGACCACAATAAAAGTGTGTTTCCACAGATATGTAGTCACCGACAGAGAGTGAATCGACCTCATCTCCTAACTCTTCAATATGCCCTGCTAATTCATGGCCAAGAATCTGCGGTGGCTTGATTCTCTTTTGCGCCCATTCGTTCCAGTCGTAAATATGAAGATCAGTACCGCAAATTGACGTTGCAGCGACGCGAATCAATACTTCCTTTGGCGCAGGAGCAGGAATTTTAACGTCGATCAACTTTGCTCCAGGTGCTGATGTAAGTTTAGCTACTGCCTTCATTTATTATTAACCTCAAAATGTGCGTTAATAAAACCACAGACCTGCCTGCGCCTGCCTGTGCACCTGCCTGTGCGTTGCACGCAGACAGGTGCTCCGCACAGGCAGGGAAAAATAACAAAATGGAGTTTTTTCTTTTATTTTAATATCTTTCTCCGTGGTCTCCGCCTGCCAAAGCCGTGTGCGGCGGGCAGGTCTGTGGTTAATGCATAATCTAGGATAATTTTACTGAACTTTGATTGACAACGCACATCAATATAGCGATACTATACGA
>DOHL01000002.1:0-1222 GCA_003535305.1 Candidatus Acetothermia bacterium | reverse complement strand
ATAGCGATACTATACGAAAAAAGGTGACTATTGTGCAACAAACGCACCCCATTTACGACCGCCTGCGCGTATTCTCCGGCATCCAGCCGACTGGAACACTCCATATCGGCAACTATTTCGGCGCAATTCGCAATTGGATCGCATTGCAGAACGACTATCATTGCATCTACTCTATCGTGGATTACCATGCGATTACCGCGCCGTTTGAACCTGACAGACTACATGGAAGGTGTCATGATTTAGCGCTCGATTTGCTCGCCTGCGGGATCGATCCTAAGCGTTCGATTCTCTTTATTCAGTCGGCAGTCCCTGAACATGCGGAATTGAGCTGGATTTTGAGTGCTATTACTTCGTTCGGTGATCTCTCTCGCATGACACAATTCAAAGAGAAGTCGCAGGAAAAGGAGTTTATCAGTGCCGGGTTATTTACCTATCCGATTCTGCAAGCAGCTGATATTCTCCTTTATCGGGCACAGCGGGTGCCGGTGGGCGAAGACCAATTGCAACATCTGGAACTTTCCCGGCGAATTGCGCGACGATTCAACTCCCGTTTCGGCGACTTCTTCCCGGAAATCGAACCGCTCGTCGGTAAAGGAGCGCGGATCATGTCCCTTGCTAATCCATCACGAAAGATGAGCAAAAGCGATGGCGAGGCCCATTACATTGGTGTGATGGAAGATGAGCGATCGATTCGTAAAAAGATTCGCTCTGCAGTCACTGATATCGGGCCCAAGCCAGAGCAAGGGATGTCAGAGGGAGTGGCGAATCTGTTCCAAATCCTTGAACTGACAGGAGAAAGCGACCTCTATCACGAACTGCAGGCCGAATTCACCGCCGGCACATTGCTCTATTCTAATCTCAAAGAGATCGTTTTCCAGGCACTGGTGAAAATTCTTCGTCCGGTCCAGGAGCGGCGCGCTGTACTGGCAGCTGAGGGACAGATCGAAAAGATTCTCTCTGCCGGCGCAGAGAGAGCGCGTGCGATAGCCAAAGAGAATATCCGTGTTATCCGCCGGATGGTCGGGCTTGAGCTATAAATAGAAGTCAGAAGTCAGAAGTCAGAAAATAGAGGGAGAAAGAGGGAAAAGGGGTCAGGGGAGAAAGGGGTCTACGATTGTATTTTCCAAATACAGGTGACGGGTAAGTCTTTGTCAAGTAGAATATCTACTTGACGGGCCTGCCTGTGCGTGTCCGCACGCAGACAGGGGTGTGGCTCGTGGGG
>DOHL01000035.1:1304-5360 GCA_003535305.1 Candidatus Acetothermia bacterium | reverse complement strand
CTGCAAAGTGAGTAAAGAAACAGCCGTAGCCTTAAAAGAGGCATATACCTCCTTGCCGACGGCAAGGTCCATCTCCGTTGCCGAACGAGCGGTGATCACACTCACAAGTGGAAACGAGCCGCAATCGATATCGATCCGTGCCGTACCTTCACGATGCTCAATCGCCTTGATCATGCCGTGAAACTGATTACGCGCACTGGAGCGATGCGGTTGAAGAGCAAGGGTGATTGCATGGGGAGAAAGAGCTATCGTTATCTCATCATGGGTGGTCGGTTCTACTGTGCTTGCAATATCGATTACCTCTTTGCCTGCCTGGAGAATGGCGATCCCTGCGGCATATGAGATGATCCTTCCTGTAATACGGTTCTCTCGCGACGGCCGCACAAGAGCCTGATCAAGCTCTCGCCCGCCATCGATATGAGCAAGAAGCTCATACACATCCGTATCCAGCGCTTGCGCCAACGCGACGAGTCTGTCGAGCGGAGGCGGCCGCTCGTCCTGTTCAATACGGCAGAGCCGACTGGCCTCGATATCAACTTGACGGGCGAGTTCACGCTGCCCGATCCCCTTTATCCGGCGTAATGCACGCAGGTTCTCACCAAATCTTTTAGTCGCCATCGATCTTATTGTAACTTTTTTGTTGACAAATGTCAACAACAAGGCGGTCCTATTGCCGCGCCACGTCTAATTAGCTATAATTCAATCTGCCTGAATCTACTACAAGTAGAATCTGCCTGTAGCAAGGAGGTGATGCTCAAAAAGAGATACTTCGACCACGTCAATATTTTCATCTAAAAAAGAAGATATCAAAGGAGGTGTCTGAAGATGAGCAAGATTCTGCGCGTGAATATGACCGCCCGGACGGTTGCGTTTGAGGCCGTACCGGAGAAGTACAAGGAGATGGGCGGTCGTTGGATAACCTCTAATATTGTCTGCGATGAGGTATCACCAACTTGTCACCCGCTGGGACCCGGCAACAAGATCGTTTACGCAGCGGGCATCGTTACCGGCACTGCTGCACCAACTTCCGGACGCATCTCAATCGGCGGTAAATCCCCATTAACCGGCACTATCAAGGAGACCAACTCTGGCGGCATGGCAGGTCAGAAGCTGGCCCGGTTAGGAATCAAGGCGATCGTCGTTGAGGGGCAGCCGGCAGAAAAGGGCGACTACTGGGTCCTCAAGGTAGACAAGGACGGAGCAGAACTCCTGCCGGCCTCTAATTCGTGGCTGGGCAAGGGTTTGTATGAGACCTATCCCCTTCTCTTCGACGAGTTCGGTGAGAAGGTGGCGATCATCGGTATCGGCATAGCTGGCGAGAGACTGATGGCCAATGCCGGTATCTGCGTCAATGACCCGGAGAACCGACCGAGCCGTTACGCCGGTCGCGGCGGGATGGGAGCGGTGATGGGCTCTAAGGGTCTTAAGGCGATCATCATCGACGATGCGGGCGATCCTCCCGGTGTTCCTATCGTCAATAAGGAACTATTCGACACCGGGCGCAAAAAATTAACTGAAGCACTCTTAGCCCACGACATCACCAAACCCGGTGGTGGGTTGAACACCTACGGCACAGCGGTGTTGGTCAATATTATCAACGAAGCCGGTGGGTTTCCCACCTTTAATTTTCGTGATGGACGCTTTACCGGAGCAGCTAAGATCAGTGGAGAGATGATCCACGAGATATGCACCAAACGAGGAGGAGTAGGAACGACCGGCCATGGCTGCAGTCCAGGCTGTGTCATCAGGTGTTCCAATGTCTATCCCAAGCCCGATGGCAGCGAGCTGGTTTCCGTCCAGGAGTATGAATCGGTCTGGTCTTTTGGCGCCAACTGCGGCATTGACGATCTGGACATCACTGGAGAGCTGATCCGTCTTTGCAACGACTACGGCTTGGATACTATCGAAGCAGGAGTGACCATCGCAATGGCGATTGAGGCCGGGTTGGCGGAGTTCGGCGATGGGGCAAAGGCGATCGCGTTGATGCATGAAATCGGTAATGGAACCCCATTGGGTCACATCTTGGGTAATGGCGCGGCAATTACAACCAACGTCTTCGGAGTGGTTCGCTGCCCCACTGTCAAAGGCCAGGCGATACCTGCCTACGATCCACGCGCGATCAAAGGGATCGGGATCACCTATGCTATCTCCACTATGGGGGCCGACCATACCTATGGATATACTATCGCCCCTGAGATGCTCGGCGTGAGCGGAAAGGTGGATCAGTTCGATGTGGATAAAGTTGATATGGCACGCAATTTCCAGCATGCCACCGCTTTCATCGACGCCAGCGGCTATTGTCTGTTCATCGCTTTCGCTATCCTTGACATCCCCTCCGGGCTCGCCGGAATGGTGGAGACATGCAGCGGGGTGCTGGGCACCGACTGGACAGTAGACAACATCGGGATCATCGGTGAAGAGATCATCCGAAAAGAACGAGCCTTCAATACGGCAGCCGGCTTTACCAAAGCACACGACCGCCTGCCGGAGTTTATGAAACACGAAGAACTCCCGCCCCACAACGTCGTCTTCGATGTTCCTGATGAGACGCTGGACAGAGTCCATTCTCTCCAAAATTGATCGAGGGAGTTAACCACAATTATGAATATTTAGCGATCAGTTGTCAGCGACCAGCATTCAATGCTGCCGGCTGATCGCTCTTTTTACAGCTAAAGATGCTTGAGATACACTTGTACGGAAAACTGCGCCGGTTTACCGATAACGAGGATCCCTGTCGTGATTCGATCATCTCCATCCCTGTTGAGCAAGGAGCGACCATTAGGAAGATCGTCGAGCAGATCGGCATCTCTCACAAAGAACTGGGAAGCAACATCTTTCTCAACGGTCAATATTCGACATTGACGCGAAAAGTCAAGACCGGAGATCGTCTGGGTATTTTTCCCGATGATATGCAGCTACTTTACAAATGGTACTTCCACAAAAACGGTGACGATGAGCACGATGATCAAGGTTGAAGTCAGGCTTTATGCCACATTGAGAAAGTATCGTCCTGAGCTGGAGGTAGGAGAACCTTTATCCCTGCAGCTACCAGAGAAAATTATGGTAAGACAACTCCTGGAGGAAAAATTGGGCATCCCTGCCACAGTGGTCAAAATAGTATTTGTCAACGGCCGACAGCGAGAAGTTGACCATTCTCTGGCCGAAGGTGATCGAGTGGCCGTCTTCCCCCCTGTTGGCGGTGGGTAGGATTTTTCTGTGCGGATAAGCAAAAAGAGATTACAAGAGCGGATAAAGAGACTGGCCGTAATGGAAGAGAAGATCGCGGTTATCGCTTTAGAGCAAATCAAAGCTTTATCACACAAGTTCGGCCTTCCATGCAAAGAGGTCGAGCTGGCTGCTCTGGAAACTTGCGTGCTGCCGCGTCGTTACCTGCGCAATCTGGGAACGATAGACAGGAATGGTCAAACCAAGCTCTTGCAAGCTGCGGTGGCCGTTGTCGGCCTTGGCGGGCTGGGAGGCTACGTGCTGGAGGCGCTGGCGCGTATGGGGATAGGACGGCTGATCCTCATCGATAATGATCGATTCTCCGATCACAATCTGAATCGCCAGATACTCGCCACCGAGTCTAACCTCAGCGCTTCCAAACCCGAACAAGCGAAAGCCCGTGTAACCATGATCAACGCAGCAGTGGAAGTAACAGCCTATGAAGTCAAGGCTACTGCGGAGAACCTACCGCTGCTGCTTACGAGCGCGGATGTGGTGGTCGATGCATTAGATCGCCTGCCTATACGCATCATACTGCAAGAAACGGCGCAACAACGAGGAATTCCGCTTGTCCATGGAGCGATCGGCGGCATGCTCGGGCAGGTGATGACCATCTTCCCCGGTGATGAGGGTCTCTACGCACTCTATGGGCGCGGAGAAGTACCGGAGCAGGGGATCGAAGTCGAGCTGGGCTGCCCTACTATTACCCCGATGATGGTTGCTGCCTGGCAGGCACAGGAGGTGATGAAACTCCTGACCGGTATCGGTAAACCGCTCCGCCACCGGCTGCTGCTGTTAGATGCCGAAGCAGGCGCGGTGGATGTGATCCAC
>DOHL01000035.1:0-938 GCA_003535305.1 Candidatus Acetothermia bacterium | reverse complement strand
TGGTTTAATTGACAAACCAAGGAGGCTTATGAGCAAAGAAATAAAGAAATTGAAGCGAGAATTTGATGTTCCATGGATCACTGACGACGGCTATTTTGATCCGAGCAAGTTTCCGGTTGATACCGTGTTGAAACAGACGTTAAGCAAGGACTATGAGCAATTTTGGAATGGTTGCAGGATGATGCAGACCATATATCAGTCCGATCGGCCAGAGGCGGGCGTATACTTACTGGGTCTCTTACATCATTACCGCAATGATCTTGAGAGACTTGTAGTGGTCGTAGAAACCTTGAGGGGTTTTCACACCATAGAGTGTGCGGATGCTTTATTTTCAGAACTCCTTCGCATAAAGAGCTCAAACACTACTCGGAAATACCTACGTATGGTCATCGCAACGCTGTCTTCCTTCCCTGATGGAATGGTTGAAGAAGGATTTCAAAGACTTGCTGAAGATAAGTCCTTCTCTTACAGAATGCGCAAGAAATTTCGCGATATCCTTGAAATGAAGCGCTATAGATCCCTGGGCTATTGAGGCCTAATGGATCAGTTTTAGCGATGGATGCCTATTTACAAAGCGTAAATTCGGGGGTCTACCGTTGTATTTTCCCAATACAACGGTAGACCCCTTACTTAGCTGCACTCGGACAAAAGAAAGCCACGTTTGTTTATCACTCCACTTTATTTTGCCGGTGAAACAAAATGTTATGTTTCAAGAACAAAACCCCACTTGACTATTTTCTTGGTGTGATATATAGCAATATTGGGAGGTAAAATATAAACAAAACTAAAATTGCAATTACCTTGGATCAGAAAGCTATTAAGCGCTTAGATCGACTCGTTAGTGAGCGTGTCTTTCCAAGCCGCAGCCAGGCAATTCAGGAAGCTGTACAGGAAAAACTACAGCGGATGGATCGTAGCCCATGCGTGATCGGTTAAGC